>CAZMLP010001169.1:0-3633 GCA_964566745.1 uncultured Verrucomicrobiota bacterium
CACCAAGAAGCGCGGCATCCGCGCCAAACAACTCAACGCCGGTTGGGACCACGCCTGCCTTCTGCGCTTGCTCGGTGTCCAGCCCACCGAAATTTAGATGCGTTCGCCCTGCGCGCTTTGATAACACCGCTTGACACTTAACGGGCTGTCAACCGGTATTGCTAGGCAAACAGCTCGCGGTCCAGGATCTTGCGGGGGACGGAATAATCCTCCGCCCACCACGCTCGCTCGCCGGGCTTTCGCGGCGGTTTGGCCAATTGGAGCTTTTTTCTTTGCTTCGTCGCCTCGGCCTGAACGACCCTGAAATGGTAGTGGTCGAAAATACGAAGCGCCTCGATGGTATAAGCCACCGCGATGCGACGGTCCCGAATGACCAAAAGATTTTCCCCGTTCTTGGTGTCCGCCGTCGTGGAGAAATTGTAGGAGCCCATGTAAACCCGGGCCGTCGGCTTGTCGAAATCGATCACGACAAATTTGTGATGCATGCGCACTCCTCCCCCGCCGGTGGGCTCGGATTTGAAAGGCTCAGGCAGATTTTTTGACAACGCCTCCGGTTGCACCACCGTGACTTTGCCGGCTGGTTTCAACAACTCAAACCCGCCGACTTTCCGGTCGGAAATGCCGTAGGAGAATATTTTGTCATCGTCGGCGATTTTCTTGATGGCTTTCTGAAGCGCTCCAGGAGTCTGGTAAAGAAAGGCCAAAGAGAAGAACAGGCTGGAGGTGGTGTTCTTCGCGATGTCGCTCGCGATGGCATCAAGCATCGCGTTCTTTTTCGCGTGGGGTGAAAAGGCCGCCTGGATGTCGATGCCCGCCAGGCCGAGGTCATTCCATTCGGCGGAAGACGTGTTGCCAAAATCAGCGGCCTTCTTGAGTTCCCAATAATCATCGAACATTTTGAGGAAAACCCTCACCGCGGTCCCTCCGCGCACAACAATGGCGTTGTTATTTTGCACAAACAGGCCACGCCAGGAATAGTTGGTTGAACCACAAACGGCGGCCTGCACCTTTGGGCCATTCACCACAATGGTCTTGTTATGCTGCAATTGTCCCACGTGCTGGCGCTTCACATTTTGCTCCCCGGCGGATTTTTCCAATCGCCCGGCCGCCTGGGTCTCGGCCGAGTCGGGTTCCCCGTGATCCGCCGAGTCGTCGATAATTGCTTTCAACCGGTCGCCCAATTTCTCCAGACGGGACACGATCTCCGGCTCATTCAAATCGTAGGCGACAACCCGAACCTGGGCCTTTTTGTCATCAATGGCCTGGTCCAACAGTTCAAGAATGGCGTTGCGCGCCTCAAAGCCCATCCAAGCCAGCGCCTTTTCCGCCTCCGGATGCCGGGGTTTGAATTTCAGCCCCTCTTTGGCGTTGGCGGGTAGCAGCTTGCCAATCGCGTCTTTTCCGTAATTGTCCACAAACGCCTGCGAGGACACAAACCCGCGCGTGAAGGCCACATTGAGGACTCCCGGATAAGTCTCGCGCCGAAGCTGGATGGCCGCCTCCTGCGCCTCGCCGTAACTCAACTCGTCCGCGCCATTCATAAATACCGGTGTGACACGATACACGAAATCGCCATCGATCTCGGCGTTTCGAGGAAAATGCACCCAACGGAATTTTTGAATCGGCGACAGGCGGGTGGACAACTGGTTGGGATTGACTGAGCCGGCCGTCCCCGGAAACGCGAGGCGATTTTTCAGGGTGAAATATTTTGTCCCGCCGGGTTCTTTATATTCAATGGCAAAACCGGCAAAATCATCGGGGGGCGGTCCGTTTTTCCAGTTCATGGCAAGAAGGGCCATGCCTTCGCCACGATGAATCTTCAATGTGAACAAGGCGGCGGGATTTTTGCCCTCGACTTGAAATTCGGCGCTCATAATTCGATTTGCTCCTTTTTTGTTCCGGCGGTTTGTCGCCAGAGGGCCCGAGTTGATGCTTATAATTAGAAATTGTTACTCGCCCGCCGTCAATAATATTCTCCATTTTTACATCCGAGTTCCGGGAGGGCCTCGAAACCCGGTCGCAGCTCGAAATTTGCCTCAGGGGAGCAATTTCGGCTGGTCAAAACCCGTTCTGCCAGAAAGTTTGCCGCATGCGCTTTTTGCCTATTCTTCTCCTGGCCGGCTGGTTTGTTCCAGCGGCTTCCGCCGCGCCCAACCGTCACGTGGTGCTGATTACAATCGACGGCTTCCCGGCTTACCTGTTTCATGATCCCAAGGCGTCGCTTCCCAATATTCGGCAATTGGCGGCGCAAGGTGTCGAGGCCGAGGGCATGCGCGTCTCCAGCCCGTCAGTCACTTGGCCGAACCACACCACCATTGTCACGGGAGTCAATCCCGCCCGCCATTCGGTGCTTTACAATGGCGTCCTGGAACTGGGCGGACCGGGCCTGCCGGTCAAGATTGATCCCAATCGCGACAAAGCGGATCTCGTCGCTGTTCCAACCATTTACGACCGACTCCACGCCGCCGGTTTTCGCACCGCCGCCATCAACTGGCCATGCACGCGCAACGTCACCACGCTCGACGACAATTTTCCAGACGTGCCGGACAATCTCGCCAACACGACTCCGCGGCTGCGGCAGGAACTGGTCGCGCGTGGTGTGCTGGCCAGTGAAAGCGATGCCGCGTTCGACCAGTTGAGCGGCGCCGCGCGTGACGAGGTGTGGGTTCAGGCCGCTTGCGAGGTCATTCGCCGCCGGAAACCCCATTTGCTGTATCTGCACTTGCTCAACACGGATGGCGTTCACCATCGTTATGGCCCGTCGTCCCCGGCCAGTTACACGGCCATCGCCCTGGCCGATGCTTATGTGGGCCGTTTGCTGGGGGCGCTCGATGAGGCCGGTATCCGGTCGAAAACAACCGTGTTCGTGACCGCGGACCACGGTTTCGCCACGGCCACCAATGTTCTTCATCCCAATGTGCTTCTGCGGCGCGCGGGACTGCTTCAACTTGGCGCCAGCAACCAAATCGTCTCCGCCCGCGCGCAAGTGGTGCCGGAAGGTGGCATGGGGATGGTTTATTTGACCAATCCCGCGACGCGCGACGAGGATCGTCGAAAGGTGCTCGAGCTATTCGAGGGGCAGGAGGGTGTCGCGCGTGTGCTCCAACCCGTCGATTACGCGGCGTACGGTTTCCCATTGCCGGATCGCAACCGGCGCATGTCGGACTTGGTGATTGCGGCCAAGGATGGTTACGCGGTCGCGGGAATTGCCACTGGCGAGAACTTTGTGAATCCCGCCGGGCGTCAAACGAATCTCGGTTACCATGGCTACTTGGCCGACAATCCCCGGATGAACGCGACTTTGGTTGTCGCCGGGCGCGGCATCAAACGCGGCGCGAAGATCGGAATGGTGAGCAATCTCGATCTGGCTCCGACGGTGGCGCGTTTGTTGGGCCAAACCTTGCCGAATGTGGACGGTGAAGTGCTTGCCGAAATCCTCGACTCGGGCAAATAGGGGAGGCAACATTTCCGTCAATTTGCATGCGGACTCAACCGCGCCCATCCTCATGAAGAAATTTGCCGCCGAAATTCTCGTTGTTCTCCTCTGCCTTGGAGCAATCAAAACCGTCGCCACCGCGCGCGCTGACGATCTCAAAACCCGCAATGTGGTGCTGATCACCAGTGACGGCCTGC
>CAZMLP010001170.1:0-6025 GCA_964566745.1 uncultured Verrucomicrobiota bacterium
GTCAAGGATACTGATTTCATGCTTGCTTGACAAGACAACGGCCAACCAGACGACTTAACTCGTCCGGCCGCCCTTAAATTCAAATAACGACGTGACCGAGGAATTACTGTGAATTCGCTTGATCGCTTCGCCCAGCAACCGCGCCACCGACAGGGTGGTAATATTCAAACCCTCGATTGCAGGGCGGAGGACAGTATCAGTCGTTATAAGTTCGTCAATAGCTGATTTTCGCAATCTGTCGATTCCCAGATCATTCAAAATCGCGTGCGAAACGCAGGCCAGGATCTGCTTGGCGCCCTTTTTCTTCATCAACGCCGCCGCCGCCGTCAAAGTTCCGGCCGTTTCCGTCAGATCATCCACCATCAGGATGTTTTTGCCGCGAATCTCGCCGATCACTGTGGTGGCCTCGATTTCCGTGGCACTCTTGCGGCGCTTGGCGACGATGGCCAGTCCCGCGTCGAGCACTTGGGAATAGGCGTGGGCCATCTTCAAACCGCCCACGTCCGGGCTAACCACCACCAGGCTGGGCAGCTTCTTCTTCTTCAAATAGTCGTACATCACCGGGGCGGCATAAAGATGGTCCACCGGGATGTCGAAAAAGCCCTGAATCTGCTGCGCATGCAAGTCCATGGTCAGCATGCGGTTCGCACCCGCCGCGACGATCAGGTTCGCCACCAGCTTGGCGGTGATGGGTACGCGCGGCTGGTCCTTGCGATCCTGCCGGGCATAGCCGTAAAAAGGCATCACCGTCGTGATGCGCGAGGCACTGGCGCGGCGCAACGCATCCATCATGATGAACATTTCCATCAGGTGATGGTTCGTCGGCGGGCTGGTGGATTGCATCAGGAAAACATCCTCGCCACGAACGTTCTCCTCAATCTTCGCGAATGTCTCGCCATTCGGAAACGAGGAGACCGCGCATTTGCCCAGCTCAATGCCGATGTAGTCACAAATGGCCTTGGCCAATGGCTGGTTCGATGTGCCGCTGAATACTTTCACAGGGATTCCAATCGTTGGTTTTTGGCCATGCCGGTGGCGGCAGGATTTGTTTTGTCTGGCAAATGGCCGTCGCCCCGGTCGCGCGGACGCCGCTGGCGGCGCGATGACGCATGGTCCGGTGGTTTCTTACAAAGCAAAAAACCACCGATCCGGTGGCTCAAATGTGGCGAAACTGTAACAACGCTCCCCCGCCGCGCAAGCCTTTCTTGAAGAGTTCAGGGAAGCGAACTCGGGTTACCCCTCCCTTCCTGGATGCAAGACAGTTCCAACCGGCTGCCAGCCGCTCCTGCGCATACCTGCCTTAAGGCCAATTGCCGGAGGATTTTTGCCGGACTTAGCTTCTTTTTTGAAAAAGACGGGCGGACTGCCGTCAGGCTTGAGCAACACCGTCTTGGACATCGGGGACATTCCCGCAACGAACCAAGATGTTTGACGACTTCGCAATGGCCCGCAGCTTCGCCGTCTCATTTTCAGCGTGCAGAACTTCCACCTCTGATTTGAGAAACGCTTGATTACGCCGGTCGCTTACCAACGCGCAAGATTCAACCGCCGTCTGGACTTTCCCGCGGTTTGCGAAAACGAATAACCACACTTGCAATGGAAGGCTCGTCAGACCGTTTCACTGCCCGCTAAGATTCGGCCAGGAGAATGTTAACACCCGAGACACAAAATCCGACGTCCTGAGGCCTCAAAGAATCTGATCCCAACTGGCCGGATCTTTCAGCATGATCTCACGCAGGAAAAGAATGGGCGGCGCGCCGTGGCGGAGCAGCTCGTCGTGGAACTTGACCAGCGAGTAGTTCGCGCCCTCCTGCCTTTTGTAATCCTCGCGTAGCTTCAAAATCTCCAGTTTGCCAACGGTGTAATAGAGGTAGCCGGGATCAAACGTGCCGCGCAGCGCCTCGGAACTGGCGGGTTTCGGCTCGTAATAGCAATTGTCCCGGAAGAACTTCGTCGCGTTGGTGAGGGTCATTCCCTCGCAATGCGTCTGGATGGAGACGCACAAGCGGCACAAGCGGAGCAGCGCCTCATCCGACTGCGCGAGGCGGTACTTCGCCGCCTTGACCTCGCTGTCGGCATTGGTGCTCGAGCCGAATCCCTCGTCCAGCATCATCTTCTCGGTGTAATGCGCCCAGCCCTCGACAAACGCGTAGCTGTTAAAAACCTTTTGCGCCTTGGTCGCCTTGGACGCGTTCAGACAGAGGAATTGCACATAATGCCCCGGATACGCCTCGTGAATGGAAACCACATCCGTCGTGTAGTAATTGAACGCGGTAAGCCATTCCTCTTTTTGTTTCTTGTCCCAATCCGACTCGACCGGCGTCACATAATAATAAGCCTCGGTGGCCTTGGTCTCGAACGGTCCCGGAGTGTCCATCGAGGCAAAGCTCGTGGCGCGCGCGTATTGCGGCGTCTCCTCCACCTTCACCCGAACCGCGGACGGAATCGTCACCAAGTGCTTGTCCACGACATATTGGCGAATCGCATCAAGATTCTTGCGCGTCTCGGAAATCAACGTCTGCTCGGTGGGATGCTCCTTCTGGATCGCCTTGAACACCTCGACCGGCTTGCGTTTCGGGTCGATCTTGGCCGCCGCGTCCGCGAACGCCTTCTGCTCGCGCTTCAATTCCTCCAAACCCAGTTCCAAGATTTTTTCCGGCGGCATGGTGATGCCCTCGGCGGCGAGCATCTCCTGATATTTTTCGCGGCCCAGCGCGTAGTGCTGATGGGCCTTGGGCAGGCGCTCCTTCTCCAGCCAGTTGGCAAAGCCGCGCAACTCGGCAATGGCCATCTGGTTGGCGTTTTGGAACTCCATGAGCAACGACTTGTCGGTCACATCCTTGAGCGCCTCCACCAGATCCTTTTTCAAGAAATCAGCCGAGCCTTTGGCGATGTCGATGGCCGTCTCGACGTACGGCTTCGGCAGGATGGCGCCGAGGTTCGCCCGCGCGGCGGCGAAAAGGCGCGGGGCCTTTTGCTCGATGGCAATGACCGAGCGGATGCGGTGCTCCAGAGGGGCGAAGTCGCGCTTGATGTAAATGTTCACGTCCAGCGCGCCGGCATAAGTCATCGGGTTCTTGGGCGAGCCCTCAATCTCTGTGCTAAACTTGAACAACTCGCCCCGGATGGTCACGCCCAGCAGTTGCCAGTCGAGCTTCGGCCCGGGCGAAAGCGATTTCGGGTTGATGGCCGCAAACCGTTCCTGAAAAGATTTGAGGCGCGCCACCTCGCCCTCGACTGACGACTTGCTCCAGTCCGTGATTTTCCCGTCGTACTGGTGCAAGCCCAAACCGGTGCCCGCTTGGGGACGCCAGTCGAGGTAGCCGTTGGTGAACTCCTCGGCGAGACGGTTGAGTTGGGCGTCCCCGCTGCCGGGTTTCACCTCGGCAACAGCGGCGCCGGAGGCGGTTTTGTAGGCGGGCGAGGCACAGCCCGAAATGAGAAGAAGCGTGAGTAGAACCAGTTGACGCATAGGAGGACGCCATGGGCGTCCGCGCTGATGACACGGCAGCGGCCCGCGTTCGTCAAGCGCGGCGGCAACTCGGCCAGTTACGTTTGCAAGGATGGAATTGCGGCGTGGGCGATCGTAACTTAGCATCGTCTCATGCCCCGCTCTCCCCTGACGTTGCCCATATTGAAGTTCCATTTGGGACTGCTCTTGACCCTTGCCGCTTTAAGCTTGGCAACGAATGGCCTGGCCATCGAACCCGAAACAAGCCCCTACTCCAAGTGGCGTAACGGCCCGCCCGTGTCGCCCGACTTTTTTCCGATCGCGGTCTGGCTCCAAAGCCCGCACAACGCCGAAAAGTTCAAAGCGGCGGGCATCAACGTCTATGTCGGCCTTTGGCAAGGGCCGACCGAGGAGCAATTGGCTGAATTGAAGCGCGCGGACATGCGGCTAATCTGCTCCCAAAACGAGACCGCCCGGAAGCACAAGGACGATCCCCTCATCATCGGCTGGATGCATGGGGACGAGCCGGACAACGCGCAGGAAATCCCGGGCGGGAAGGGTTACGGACCGCCAATCCCGCCCGCGAAGATTGTGGCGGACTACGAGGCGCTTCACCAGCACGACAACACCCGCCCCATCCTGCTCAACCTCGGCCAGGGTGTGGCATGGGACGGCTGGCATGGCCGGGGCGTGCGCAGTCGCCATCCGGAGGACTACGTGGAGTATGTGCGCGGCTGCGACATCGTGTCGTTCGACATTTATCCCGGCGCGCATGACAATAAGGAGGTCGCGGGCAAGCTCTGGTTCGTGGGCGACGGCGTGAAGCGCCTCAAGCAATGGACCCACGGCAAGGAACTGGTTTGGAATTGCATCGAATGCACCGGCATCGGCGCGGAGAAACCGCGCGCCACGCCCGCGCAGGTGAAGGCCGAGGTCTGGATGTCCCTAATCAGCGGCTCGCAGGGACTGATCTATTTCGTCCATCAATTCAAACCGAAGTTTATCGAGGCCGGATTGCTGGCCGATCCCGAAATGCTCGCGGCGGTGACCGCCATCAACCGGGAAATCCATTCCCTCGCGCCGGTTCTCAACAGTCCAACGCTGGCGGCGGAGGTCACGATCCAGAGCGATGCCGGGACGCCGATCGAGGTCATGGCCAAGCGGCATGGTGGGAGCAGCTATCTCTTCGCGGTGGAAACCCGGGGCCACACCGGCAAAGCGCGGTTCCAACTCGCTTTCCGCAACGGCAACGGCCAGGCCGAGGTCATCGGCGAAAATCGAACTGTCGCCGTGACGAATGGCTCGTTGGAGGACTCCTTCCCGCCGTGGGGCGTGCACCTCTACCGGGCGCCGGAAACAAAATAAGCGGGAACTCCGCCTCGTGCGCCCAAGCGGCTACTGCGCTGGCGTCGGCGGGGGCTTCGGCTTGTCGAACTTGCTGTCCGCGATGGAGACGTTGCTCTTCACCTCGTCGATTTTCGTGACGATGGAAAACGCGGGATTTACCTGCCGCATGATGCGCGGGAGTTTCACTCCGTCGGCACTTTGGTAATTCTCAAAATAGGTCTCGATGGTCAGCTTGCCCTGCGGCCCCTCAAAATCAAAATCGCTGCGCAGCAGCAAACCAGTCTGGGCGTCGAAGTAGAGCTTCTCTGGCGAGCCCTCGGGCGGCGTGGCCTCGATCATATATGTGTCCGCCTCCCCGACCTTCGCCTTGCCCGTCACGATCATTTTCGGATAAGCGTCCTTGAGACGGATGTCCCGGTGGAAATCCACTGTGCGTTTTAGCATCGCCAGCTCCAGCCCCTCCAAATTGCGCACCCCTTGCAAGGGGTCTTGCGCCCAGCCCACCGTGCCGTTGTAACCTTGTTGCAGCACGCCGAATCCGGGTACGGTCATGACCATGAGGGATTTGTCCGGCGCCTTCGCGTAAATGTCCGCCGTGCCCTTGAGGCCCATCGCCGGCATCTCGAAGCTGCCTTTCACCAGACGGCTGTTGATCTTGAGCACCGCGTCCTTGCCGCCGATGGCCGTGACATACTTGGCCAGAATTTCATCCACACCCGGCAGTTCCGCGTCCACCCGTCCATTGGCCGTCGCGGCGGATTTCTCGGCAGCCGGGGTTTTCCCCGTCGCGGATCCAGTCGCCGCGTCCTTGCCTTGGCAAAGATTGGCCGCCAACAGCGCGATTCCTAGCAAAAGTCTGGCTTTCATCGTGTTGAACATAGTTGCCACCGCCCGGCTGGCAAGCGCCGGGAGCATCAATTCGCCTTATAAACCGGGGCGCGCCGGAGTTTCTGAACTTCTTTCACCGCGGCGTCAAGCTGCGCGTCGTGCCCGCGGAGCAGGGAGGCGCGCGTGAGTTGGACCGGCACGTCAGGCGTCACACCGTCCCCCTCGATCAAGTGCCCAGCCGGGGTCTTGAAATCACCCACGGCATATTGAAACAGCGCGCCAGCGGGCAATTTCTCGCGCTAAATCAGTCCGGCCGCCATATTCCGTGCGATCGATCTCATCTTGCCGGACCAGGGCCGCGCGGAAGCGCTGAGCAATCTCAGCCTCGTCAATCGCAAC
>CAZMLP010001171.1:0-4473 GCA_964566745.1 uncultured Verrucomicrobiota bacterium
GCGCCGCGCGCGGCCGCGCGATGGAGCGCCGCCTCAATGCGCGCCAAATTTTCATCAATAGTCGGCGCGAACTTCATCTGCGCCGCCGCGACATGGAGACGAGATTTTAAGGGCAGAGTTGTGCGAGGCATGAGCGGAGAATGTCGATATGTCCCTTGGCGGGCAATTCTTGGGAAAGCGAGCGTTTTGAATTCAAGCGAATCGGATGCCTTGAATCACCTTTGATTTCGTCTTACTCACTGGATGGAGATTAATTTGCAACTTATTGCTGGCAAATTACATAGGTTGTAGAATCGATGTTTACCACCCATGAGGTGGGGAGGCTTGATTTTTTCTCCTGTATGGCCCTGCCAACGATGACTGAATCGTCCGGATAAGCCGACAATATGGGTAAAAACAATTCAGTTCTCTCCTTGATCGACCTTGATTGGCTTGGACTCATGCGCCTCTCCCCGGGGCGCGGAGGGTATTTGGCCCCAAACCGGTGGCTATGTTCGTTGCGCGAACTGGCCGACCGGCCACCGTCATTCGTGCCTCCGGCACAAGGATCGGGGGTCCGAAAAGACCCTTGAATTGCCTTGAATCCCCTTGTTTTCTCGCCCTTTTGCCCCGCCGTCCTCGCTGGATTCCCTTCCCTCCTATCACTCCAAATGCGCTTTGGGCCGTTCACCTCCATCTGCGTAATGTAACATCGGCTCGCCGAATTTGCCAGCGCCACCTTATGATCGCCGCAATGCCTGGCTCCTCATGACCCGCTTGCAATTTTGGAGCGGGGCCGTAAGGTCGCGGCATGCACCCGCGCAGACTTCGTGAATAGCCGCGCGCGGTTTGATGTCTCATTTGAGAAGCAATAACCCAATGCCAGTCATGAACGATCCTCAAAAAAGCGGTGTTTCCTCTGAATTCTCCCGGCGCAATTTCCTCAAAACCACCAGCACCATTGTGGGTGGCTCGCTACTGGGCGGCTTGACCGTCGAGCGCGCGGCGCACGCGGCGGGCAGCGACGAGTTGAAGCTCGCGCTCATCGGCTGCGGCGGTCGCGGCTCCGGCGCGGCGAACCAGGCCCTGACCACGTACAACCAGGGACCGATCAAGCTGGTGGCGATGGCGGACATTTTCAAGGACCGCCTCGAGGGCAGCCTGAACAACTTGAAGAAGGAGCACCCGGACCGGGTGAGCGTCGCGGACGACCACAAGTTCCTCGGCTTCGAGGCTTACAAACACGCCATGGAAGTGGCGGACGTGGTGATCCTTTCCACCCCGCCGGGCATCCGGCCGTTCCATTTCGAGGAGGCGGTGCGGCAGGGCAAAAACGTCTTCATGGAGAAGCCGGTGGCCACGGACGGCCCGGGCATCCGTCGTGTGCTGGCCGCCGCCGAGGAAGCCAAGCGCAAGAACCTGAAGGTCGGCGTCGGCCTGCAACGCCGCCACCAGCTTCCTTATCTCGAGACGATCAAACGCATTCATGACGGCGCGATTGGCGACGTCACCTCGATGCGTTGCTACTGGAACGGCACGACGCCTTGGGTGCACCCGCGCGAGGAACTGGAGCGCCAGGCCGGCCGCAAGCTCACGGAGATCGAGTATCAGATGCGCAACTGGTACTACTTCACCTGGATTTGCGGTGATCACATTGTCGAGCAGCACATCCACAACCTCGACGTGATGAACTGGGTAAAGAACGGCTACCCGGTGCGCGCGCACGGCATGGGCGGCTGCGAGGTGCGCAAAGGCAAGGATTACGGCGAGATTTTCGACCACCACGCCGTCGAGTTCGAGTACGCGGACGGCACGCGTTGCTATAGCCAGTGCCGCCACATCAACGGTTGCTGGAGCAGCGTCTCCGAGTACGCGGTCGGCACCAAGGGCAGCGTGGACATCAGCGGTTACCGGATCAAGGGCGAGAACGCCTGGCGCTTCACTCAAGAGGGCGCGAAGGACCCTTATCAACAGGAGCACGACGACCTGTTTGACGCCATCCGCAACAACAAGCCTTACAACGAGGCCGAGCGCGGCGCCAAGAGCAGCTTGACCGCCATCCTGGGCCGCATGGCGACGTACACCGGCAAGATCATCGAGTGGGACCAGGCGCTCAACTCCCCCATCCGCCTGATGCCGGACGATTTGGAGAACCTCGGATTCAACGCCGTGCCCAAGGTGACCCCGGGCCCGGACGGCATGTATCCGCGCGCGATCCCGGGCGACCCGGGCTGGTTCAAAAAAGTGGTGGGCTAAGCCGCAAGATCATTTGAAGTGCAACCCCCGGCCTCGCAAGGGGCCGGGGGTTTTCGCGGAATCAACTACCCTGCGGCGAGACCGCAGGGTATGAGATCAGAACAACCGCAGTTGCACTGCCGCCGGTTCGTGCCCCTGCTCCCGCATAATATCCGTCGGTCCAAAATTCCCCGCCCCATAACTCCCGTTTGAGTCCGGGCAGCCGCCGGAACAATTCCCGCGCCGTGATGCTCTTGAACAATCGCACCAGTTGCCCCGGCGCGTATTTAGGATGCGCCCCGCACAGCAAATGCACATGATCCACATCACACCCCAACCGCTCAGTGTCCACCGCGTCACGCTCCGCGATCTGCCCCGCCACCTCCCGCAACGCCCTCACAACCTCCTCGTCCAGCAACTTCTTGCGGTACTTCACAGGCATTACCAGATGGTAATGCACCGAGTAGGCACAATGGTAGCCTCGCTGTACCCCTAGCATCCAGCCACACTCCCTTGAAAACCCGCGGCAAGACCGCAGGGTATCCTTCGAAAGAAGAGGTTGCGATTCCCTCGTTGTTGCCTAAACTAACCGTTGACTGGTTAATTTAACAGCTTACGACCATGGCAAGCGTGACCGCCCTTGAGGCAAAAACCCGGTTCGGCGAACTTCTCGATCGTGTCGCGCGTGGCGAGGAAATCGTGATCACACGTCACGAAAAGGCGGTTGCCAGAATTGTTCCCGAAGGACGCGCCAGTCTGGCGGGAGTGCGGTCCGCCGTGGCTGGCGTCCGGGAGCTTCGTGAAAAGATCGCGGCCCGGAAAGGAAAGCTGACCTTGGCAGAATTGAAATCGGCCGTCGCGGAAGGCCGCAAGTGAGCATTGGTTGGGTAATTGATGCCTCGATGGCCCTTTCTTGGATTCATCCTGCGCAATCCTCGCCACGCTCCGAAAAGCTTTTGAGCGAGGTGGAAACCGGGGCTTTGATAATCGTTCCCTGCCTGTGGCATTTTGAGATCGCCAACATTCTGCTGGTGTTGCAACGACGCGGAAAAATTAACTCTTTGGAACGCAAACGCGCCGTGGATTTGCTGAGCGGAATGAATTTCACTGTGGATGAAATGCCCGGGAATTCAGTATTCGAGGCAACGTCTGCCCTGGCGGAAAAACACGGACTCTCCATTTATGACGCGGCTTATCTGGAGCTTGCCATCCGAAGAAGACTGCAACTGGCCTCGCGAGATGACACGCTCAACGCAGCGGCCTCAAAATATGGATTGGCCGAAATCTAAAGAGACAATTATTCCAACGATCACCGTTTCGTTTTGAAGAATTTGGCCTCCCAAGCGGTGAAATCGTTGTCTTCCGCAAAGGCCTCGCCGGTTTGCCAGTTCAACGCGCCGTAGTAACGGCGCGAGCCGCCGTCCGGCTGCGGTCTCGGCTGGCGTTCCCGCAGAATGGGGAGGTCAAGGGTTTGTCCGTTAACGAGCCGGGTGCCGGCCGGAACCGGCAGAATCTCGAATAATTCGACACCCTTTCCCTCACTCCTCATCCAGTCGAAACTCCGTTTCAAATGGAACAATCGGGATTTTTCATCCTTCACTTGATCGAGGCGGGAACGCACCTCCTCCCAACTCGCGGGCACAGTCCCATCCGTTTCCGTGGCGAGCGTGATGACGACCATGAGGCAAGTTCCCAAAGCATTGGCGACCTCCTTGGACTTTTGACGGGCGGCCCGCTGATCACGCACCAGGCGCGCCTCCTTTTCTGTTTCATCCGCTTTGGTCTCCAACTGCTCGGGGGATCGGTTGGTCTGCTGCCGCAATGAACTGACGGTTCCGCGCAGGCGCGCCAATTCCGCGGGCAACGCCCGCAGCCGCGCCAGTTCGCCGGGGGTCACCACTGCGTCCGGTGGGGCGGAAGCGGCGACGGGAGCGATTCTGCCAGGCTTATTCTGTTTTCTCCCGAGCTCTTCACGCAGGGTCGCCAGTTCCGATTGCCGGGTGAACCACACACTGCCCGACACGGCGGCCAGCATCAGGGCGAAGATAACAAGGGCTTTCATGCGCGTGTTTTGGCGGCGATTTATTTGGTGGCGGGCCCGGCCTTCGGCTGGCCGGGCGGCTCCGGACTGGCGATGCCGTTGGCTTGCTTTTCCCAGGCGGAGAAATCGGCGGTGTCCGAGCGCGCGTTTTGCACCGAGCCATCCGCCAGCGTGTAGGCTCGCTCCCAGGTGCCGTCCGGCTGGCGGCGCGGCTCCTT
>CAZMLP010001172.1:0-2694 GCA_964566745.1 uncultured Verrucomicrobiota bacterium
GCTCCGTTAGGAGCGACATCTTCTCTCCGCCGCCAAATACCTGTATGTGAACCTTTTCCAGGTAGGGCTGGCCCGCCGGGCCGGCCGCCACAATTTTTTCCCCCTGCCAACGGCAATCAGTTCCCCCCCGCCGGTTGAAGAACAGCAGCCCCGCCGCCGATCCTTTTCCAGGTAGGGCTGGGCCGGTCGCCGTGATTTGCCCCATCCGCAAGTGGCGCCAGATTCCCGCCTTCTCCACCCCGGAGGGGTGAATGACGGTAGCCGGTGCGGAAGCTCGCGCCGCGAGCGCGCCCACCGGAACCACGACCACCAAATCCCCGCGCCCCGGAGGCGGCGCATGAGCGCATGATGGAGACGTCGCGAAGCCTGCCTTGTTCCAGCACCGTAAGCGCGCCATCTTTGGCCAGGTAGGGCTGGCCCGCCGGGTCGGCCACCACAATTTTCTCCCCCTGCCAACGGCAATCAATTCCCGCCCCCCGCCGGTAAGAACAACAGCCGCACCGCCGGTCCTTTTAAGGTAGGGCCGGCCCGCTGGGCCGGCCACCACGATTTACCCCATTCGCAAGTAGCGCCAGATTGCCGCCCTCTCCACCCCGGAGGAGTGAATGACGGTAGCCGGTGCGGAAGTTCGCGCCAGCGAACGCACCCACCGGAAATGTGACCAACAATCCCCGCGCCCCGGAGGTGGCGCATGAGCGCATGATGGAGACGTCGCGAAGCCTACCTTGTTCCAGCACCGTAGGTGCGCCATCTTTGTAGCACCAACCTGATAGTGATTTTCTTAGCTCCGTTAGGAGCGACATCTTCTCTCCGCCGCCAAATACCTGTATGTGAACCTTTTCCAGGTAGGGCTGGCCCGCCGGGCCGGCCGCCACAATTTTTTCCCCCTGCCAACGGCAATCAATTCCCCCCCGCCGGTTGGAGAACAGCGGCCACACCCCGATCCTTTTCCAGGTAGGGCTGGCCCGCTGGGCCGGCCGCCATAATTTCCTCCATTCGCAAGTAGCGCCAGATTCCCGCCTTCTCCACCCCGGAGGGGTGAATGACGGTATCCGGTGCGGACGCTCGCGCCGCGAGCCCGCCCACCGGAACCACGACCACCAAAACCCCGCGCCCCGGAGGCGGCGCATGACAACACCCCTCACAGTTAGACTAAATTTCTCTGACCGGCTCTCGCCAAACCCGCCTTCCACACGTATGGTGGCGGCCAAGCCAAAACCGGAAGACGGTTCATGAGTAACAGCAGCAATAACACAGGTTCCGATCCCTTCGATCTTTTTCTCGCTCACAACTCGCAGGACAAGCCAGCCGTCGAAGCCGTCGGACGCCTCCTGCAAAAGCGTGGTTTCAGACCTTGGCTGGACAAATGGCACCTGCGGCCCGGTATGCCTTTCCAATCAGAAATCGAAAAATTAATCCCGAGTTTGCGCGCTTTGGCTGTTTTTGTTGGACTGGACGGTACCGGGCCTTGGGAGCGCATGGAGATCATGGCAGCAATTTCTCAGTTTGTGGAACGGGGAATGCCTGTTATTCCAGTGTTGCTTCCAGGAGTAACCAACAAACCTGAGTTACCGCTTCTATTGAGAGAATTTACTTGGGTTCGGTTTGGCAACTCGTTGGACGACACAGACGCTCTTGACCAAATTGAATTCGGTATCACGGGCATTCATCCCCGAGACAAACCGAAGCCCGCCCCGGCTTCTTACACCTCCGATGTCAAAGTGGACATTTCCCGGTTGCCGATTACCGAATACGAAATTGTTGGTCGCGAACAGGAATTAGCGAAGCTTTCCGCCGCGTGGGAATCACTCCAGGCTGCTTTTGTAAGCATCGTCGCCATGGGAGGAACCGGCAAAACCGCTCTGGTAAGCCACTGGCTACGTGATTTGCGCGACCGAGGATGGAAAGCAGCACGGAGGGTCTTCGCATGGTCGTTCTACAGTCAAGGATGCGACATGAATCGCCAAGTTTCTGCCGCTACATTTTTCTCGGAGGCTGGCAGATTCTTCGGTGTAGATTTAACGGATTCGGAAGGTAAATTGCTTTCGGATTGGGACAAAGGACGACGGTTGAGTGAGGCATTGCAAGCAAAGCGCACCTTGTTGGTATTGGACGGCGTGGAACCTTTGCAAGACGCGGTAACGGGTCGGCTACGTGATGAGGCGTTGCGGTCCCTATTTTGCTCAATGGCTTCTCGCACGAATTGCCTGTGCGTGTTGACGACGCGCCTGTCCTTTGAAGACCTGAAAGGAGAGTCGCCGCGCACCCACCATTTAATTCCCCTAGAGCAATTAACCCCGCACGCAGGTGCCGAATTATTGCGCCGACTTCTCGCGCCCGATTACTCCTCTCCTAAGCAAAAGAAAGCCGTGGCGTTCACCCCTTCATCCGAACTGGAAGCTGCAAGTGAGGAGTTCGGGGGCCACGCCCTGGCGTTGCGATTGTTGGGAAGCTATTTGACGCTGGCACACGAAGGCGACATTCGGTGTCGACATCAAATCGGCCCATTGCTGGGCGACGATGGTGAAGGGCGGCATGCCAAACGAGTCATGCGCCAATACGCAGAAAGGTTCAATGCTAGCAGCCCGTCAAAAAAGTCGATGGAATGATTGAACAAGGCGTGATGGGGAGCGTCGGAAAGGGATGGCGCTTGGACGACGCAAAGCAAAGCAGGCGGAACTTTTTATTCCGGTG
>CAZMLP010001173.1:0-2890 GCA_964566745.1 uncultured Verrucomicrobiota bacterium
CAGCAAGAACGCGTTGCTCAACCAATTCACGGCGGACGCGTTGCAAATCCCGGTGGTCACCGGCCCGGTCGAGGCCACCGCCGCGGACAACGTCTTGATCCAGGCGATCACACTCGGCCATCTTTCGAGTCTTGCCGACGCCCGCGACGTGGTGCGGAATTCGTTTACCACGACGACGGTTCAACCACGCCATGATCCCGCATGGGCGGAAGCTTACGAGCGGTTTCAGAAATTGGCCCGCTGACAGGCGCGACTTTCCGCTTGGACACTTTGGCGCCCGGTCGCTAGCCTCCGGCCCCGGATGAAATTTTACAAATATCACGCGCTTGGCAACGACTACCTGGTGATCGACCCCGCCGAGTTCAACGGCGAGATGACCGAGGACAAAATCCGCGTTATTTGCCACCGGAATTTTGGTGTCGGCTCGGACGGCATCCTGTGGGGACCGTTGCCCTCGGACAAAGCGCCCTTCGCTCTGCGTATTTTCAATCCGGATGGTTCCGAGGCGGAGAAGAGCGGAAACGGCCTGCGCATTTTCTCGCGGTATTTGTGGGACAAGAAGCTGGTGGGCGCGGACGAGTTCGCCATCCAGACCGCCGGTGGCGTGGTGAAATCGACGGTGTTCGAGGCGGGACGCATGGTGCGCGTGGAGATGGGAAAGGTGAGCTTCTGGAGCGACGCCATTCCCGTGGCCGGGGCGCGTCGCGAGGTGATCAACGAGTCGATCACCGCGGGCGACCGGACGTTCACCTTTTGCTCCGCCACCATTGGCAATCCGCACTGCGTGCTGCCGCTGCCGGCCGTCAACGCGGAGCTGGCGCACAAATACGGGCCGCTGCTCGAGACCCACGCCAATTTCCCCAAGCGCACCAACGTGCAATTCCTCCAGGTGCTCGACCGCAACAACATTCGCATTGAGATTTGGGAGCGCGGCGCCGGTTACACGCTGGCCAGCGGCAGCAGCAGCAGCGCGGCGGCGGCGGTGGCGCGACGGCTCGGATTGGTGGACAATGCGTTGCAGGTCCACACCCCGGGCGGCATCGTGAAGATCGAGCTGGATGACCAGTTCGCGGTGCGGATGACCGGCTCGGTCAACCGCGTGGCCGAGGGTTTGATGTCGCCGGAGTTGTTCGAGGTGAAGGTGTAAGCATTCACCGCCGAGACGCCGAGACGCGGAGGCGGAGAGTGGCGTGAGTCCGCCGTGGCTGTGCGGTCGAATAAAGGGCGGCATGCTTGATGATCAAGCAATCGCCGCGTTGTGACGTTCGCTTCTTGGTCGCGCTTGTCGCGAGGATTTTGGAGATGGAGGAGCTGATCAATTCAACGCGCCTTGACAACCCGACCGGCGGGAGGAACTTCGGTCATGAAGCTGAACCATCTCAATCTCACCGTCACCGATGTTCTCCAGACGCGGGAATTTTTGGAGAAATACTTTGGTCTGACCCACGGCGGCGGGAACCAAAACATCGGTTTCTTGCGGGACGAGAACGGCATGGTGCTCACGCTGACGAGCGCGAAGCTGGGCGGCGAGACCGAGGTGCGCTACCCCGTCACGTTCCATATCGGGTTCATTCAGGAAAGCGAGGAACGGGTGAACGAAATCAACGCCCGGCTCAAGGCGGACGGTTTTGACGTGCCGCCACCCTCGCGGCAACACGGCTCGTGGACGTTCTATTTCCAGGCGCCGGGCGGGTTTATGATTGAGGTTCTGAGTTAACAGTCTGTCCAAACTCGCCAAGGATTTTATCGGGAAAACGGACACCGCAGCGCGGTGTCCCCACCCCAAGAGGCCGCGGGTTAGTCGTTGCCAGCGGCTCCACCGAGAGAGGCTTAATCTGGCTTAATTCACCTTTTCCACCGTTGGAGCCGCGGGTGCTGATGATGACGCAACCTGTTTGGCCGGAATGTATTGCGATGCCGCCGATTGGGTTTCCGGGGTGGCGGTGGAGGATTGCTGGTTAAGGCGCGCACGCACTTGGTCAGCGAACGATGCCCGGCGCTTTTTCCCGACCAGCCAGGAACCGTCCGTTGTCTCTTGCCACCGCTGGCGCATCGGCCCTTCCAGCCTGGCCTCCGCGATGCGCATCCGCCGCTCTTGATGCTCCATCCGGCGGATGCGCTCCAACGTGACGCAGAGTTCCCGCAACCGTAACCAGCCTGCCTCGCCGTCCAGCGGCTGGCGCGCCGTGATCATGCACTTGGCGGTCAACAAGGTGAGCAGCAACTCGCCGAGCGGCTTGCCAGCCTTGTCCTCCTGCTCCTTCAACTCAATCGCTTCCTCACTCAAGCGCTGCGCCAGTTCCAGGACCTGGCCTTGGGCCACCCAATCGGCATAGCCGCCCTGCCGCCAGGCAGTGAGGTTTGGGCCGTTGATCTCCTTGCCGTCGAAGTCGCGGGCCAGCACCTCTTTGACTTCGGGCAAGTTGTTGAGCCATGCGAGCAGTTCCGGGCCGGTCTCGCCCTCGTCCATGCGCTCGTTGAGTTGCTCGCGAACATCTTTGGGCAGCCGGGCAATCTTGCCCACGCGGGTGGTCATAATCATCCTTTGTGTTTCCGGAAGGGGCTTGGGAATCGTGGCCCCGAACATGAAAGTAAAATTACTACAATCATCGCGCGGTGTCCAGCAGGATGTTGCCTTTCGCGTGAATTAGGGCAGCTCAAATACTGTGGCCATTCGTTTGAATGGTTTTTAAGAAGTATTGAGCGGTCTTTTCGGGGCCTGACATCGTTTCGGCCCGGTCACAGGCCGCCGCGGGCATGCTTCCTCGCCAAAGCCTCGTCAGGCCCCGAAAATCCTCGCTCCGAACGGCTACAGTATTTTTTGAACCGCTCCAGCCTGTCCATCGGACCGGCAAAGACGGCTCGTCAGAGCCTCGCCCCACCATCGCGG
>CAZMLP010001174.1:0-2853 GCA_964566745.1 uncultured Verrucomicrobiota bacterium
TGCGCCCGGAGGACAATTTTGAGGGCATCATTGGTCGCAGCGCCGGGATGTGCTCGTTGCGGGAGGAGATCAAGGTCGTCGCTCCGACGACATCCACCGCGCTCGTCCTGGGGGAGACGGGCACCGGGAAGGAACTGATCGCCCGGGCAATCCACAACTTGAGCCCGCGGCGCGAACGCCCCTTTGTCAAAGTGAACTGCGCCGCCATTCCTGCCGGGTTGATCGAAAGCGAGCTGTTTGGCCACGAGCGAGGCGCTTTCACGGGGGCGGTGGGCCGAAGGACTGGCCGCTTCGAGATGGCTAATGGCGGCACGCTTTTCTTGGACGAAATCGGCGACATTCCCCTGGAATTGCAGCCCAAATTGCTACGCGTGCTCCAAGAGCAGGAATTTGAGCGCGTGGGCGGGACAGAGACCATGCGGGTCAACGTGCGCATTGTGGCAGCCACCAGCCGTGATCTGCCGCGCATGGTCGCCGACCGGGAATTCCGCGCCGATCTCTACTATCGTCTCAACGTGTTCCCTCTCTTCGTGCCGCCGCTAAGAGGGCGGCCGGATGACATTCCGCTCCTGGTGCGCCACTTTGTCGAGTTGTACTCCAACCGCATGAAAAGGCCGCTAGTGCAAATTCCGCACGACACAATGCAGGCTCTGTCCCGCCATTCTTGGCCAGGTAACGTCCGTGAGCTGCAAAACCTCATGGAGAGAGCGGTCATCCGGTCGCGGGGCGAAATTCTACAATCACCCCTCGAAATGATGCCCTCTTCCCAACTCGCTTGCGCGGGCGCCGTTGACGACCGAACGACTCTCAAAGACGCGGAGCGCGAGCACATACTTCAAGCATTGGCGGCGACCAACTGGGTCCTGGGCGGCCCGAAAGGCGCCGGCGCCAGGCTTGGACTGGCGCGCACAACACTGATTGCCAAGATGCACAAGCTCGGCATATCCCGCGCCCAGGCGTGAGCAGCAGCGAAGGCAAATTACATCTTCCGCAACGCGCCTCGTGTCCTGCTTGATTCATTCGTTGCATTGCAGACAAAATCCCGGCGCTCGTCCTCGGGCACGTAAGCAGGTGTGGAAGCGTATCGCTCAACGGAGGTTGTGGTGGAACATCCAAAAATTCTGTTCAGAAGGTCGTGAGTTCAAATCTCACCGTCCCGACCACTTTTTCTCGGCGAAGCCCGATCATCCCTTGTCTGAACGAAGCCTTGAATCACCTTGATTGGCCTTTCTCGGCACTTGGAAGGTTATTGTTTTACCTCGTTTACATTCAACGACTTGCAAAAAGCATGTCGCGGGGGTTTCCGGGAACGGCGCAAGGCTTGAATTCTGACGCCAGCTTGAACCACGGAGGTCCCCGTAACCCCGGCAGGGCGATGGGTAGCCGCATGCCAGCACTTGAGCCGCTGCTTTGCCCCGCCCGGCACCCTTGACGGAGCCTTGAATTACCTTGATCGACCTTTCCCGGCCCTTTTGGGTGGTTGCTTTCAGTCGTTACCAGCAATTGGTTGGGTCTTTACGCCCAACTTTCACGTCACGGACACGTTTTCCGTTTCGGATTCTCCCGCATCCTCCGGTCCCAACCTTTTGACGCCTCGCGCGCAAGCCTTGATTCACTTGGAATGGCCTTGAATGCGCGATGGTTTTTCGGCGGCTCCGGGGAGTGGCCGGGAACGACGCCTTGATCCCACATATCCCTTTTCAAAGAGCGCACCGCTCCCAACGGGGAGCAGTTTACCCGGCGATTCCGCCAAAGCCAAGAAAACTCGTAAGAGTTCTTACGAATTGTAGATCTCTTTTCGGGAACCCAAAGTTTTGGGCAGAAAACGCTGTGACTCGGGGATCTGCGCAAGCAAGTCAAGGCTCAGGTGCTGGCGCACGGCGACTTTTCGTCCCACGGCTTTACGAATGCTCGCGCGCAATCGCATGCGCCGGAAGCGATTCGCCGACTGCGACTTACGACTTACGGGAATTTATTCGCTCTGCAATAGTTTTGCGAGAGCAGCAACTTCGGGACCGCGCCGATGATAACCGGTTTCGGCCACCAAGTTGCGGGCACGTTCATAATGTTCGCGGACGGAGAGTGGGCAGATACGGACCGGCGTGGAATGACCGGAGGCGGAGGCGGCACGTCGCGCGGTAAACTCGAGGCGGGCGTATGCGAGGTGGCAATCAACTTCGAAAAGTTTCATACAACAGCGGATAGCCAGTTCGTACGTCTCGTCGAGATCGCTTTTGGCCGCTGCGAAGTCACCAATTGATCGAGAAAACTCAGAACGCCCAAGCAAACCGCACGGAATGTGATCTAGAGAGCCTGACTTTCTTAGGCCATCGATTGCACGTTGGAGATGCTTTGACGCTTCAGTGACCGGGGTTTTTTCAAGGTTCATTCTCGGCAAAATGCGAAGCCAGTTTGATTCATTCCCTTCACAGCCGACGGTCGACTTTGAATCCAAATTGCCCTCCTTTGTTGCTTCTTGTAGCCATCCAAGACCGAGCGAAAGATTATCCAATCCGATCGACAATAGTCGACTGTTCCTTTCGGCAATCTGAAGAGCAATCTTCGCTCGCTCTATGACCATTGAATTCATTCCCGAAGCCAACAATAACTCGCAAAGCTGATAACATTGAATGCCGTAATGCAGATGATTTGATACTGGGTATTGCTGCTCTATTGCGGTTACGATTTCGACTATTTTTCTCGCATCGTCCCACCGGGATGCCTGACAGCCCGTCAAAGAAGGGGTGTTTTCTTAGCGCGCGGGATGAATGACTAGCCGGTTCGGGCAAAGCGGGCGGCGGTGATTGGCGGGCCGGCAGTGGCCGCGACCATGGAACCAGCGCGCCCGGAGGC
>CAZMLP010001175.1:0-3960 GCA_964566745.1 uncultured Verrucomicrobiota bacterium
CGGCGGATGGAAGAGGAGGACCGCCAGCGGCGCAAGGAGGAGGAGGGGAAAGACGCCTTGGTGCGCGCGGAGATGGCCAATTTGTTCTTCGAGATGAAAGCCAAGGACCGTGAGGCCGCCCGTGCCAGGGAACAAGCCCAAGCGGCGGTGCCCAAGGCCGGAACCATTATCTCGCCCGAGCCAAAGGCCGGGTCTCCCGCGCCCTCCTCACCTTCGCCCGTCCGGCCCGTTCAAGGTCAATCAAGGTGCGCTACCATTCCTTCCATTCCACCGACGCCCGTCACGGAAGCCATGCTTGGGACTGCGCCCGCCTCCCCTTCAGGCCTCGCGCAATCAACCTCGATCCCCTCGGAAAACCCCGTAATTCCGGCCCATTCAAAGTGATTCAAGCCTTATGAAGTCCCCCAGCTTTCACCGTCGCTGAAGGTCGAGACCCTTCGGGCGAACTTGATCGGGAGCGGTGCTTGACCCGTCCCGAGCGCCTCCCCTATGCTGCCGCCAGTGGCATGAGACTGGTTTTTCTTTTTTTGATTTTTTGCGCGGCTGTGATTGCCCGCGCCGACAGCGAGCCGAGATTAATCAACGGCATCGCTGCCATTGTCTTTAACGAGGTGATCACGGAGGAGGAGGTCGAGCGGCAGGTCGAGCAGTTGTTGCCCACCCTCCAGGCCAAATACGCCGCCCATCCCGAGCAACTGGACCAGAAGTTCAAGCAATTGCGCCAGGAGCGCCTGGAAGAGCTGATCGAGCGCCAGATGATCCTCTACGAGTTCAGCAAGGCTGGTTATAGTTTTCCCGAAAGCATCATCGATGACCGCATCAAGAGCCTGATTCGCGAGCGTTTTGGCGACCGGTTGACGTTGACCAAAACTCTTCAATCGCAAGGCACCACCTACGAGGCGTTCCGCAAACAGTTCCGCGACCAATGGATCGTGGAGCAGATGCGCATGAAGAACATCTCCTCGGAAATCCTGATCTCGCCCTACAAGATTGAGAAATATTACCAGAGCCACGCCGAGGATTTCAAAGTCGGCGACCAGGTGAAGTTGCGGATGATCTATCTCGACAAGTCGAAGCATGGCGGGAGCACCCGCAAGCTGGCGGACGAGATTCTGTCCAAGCTGAAGGAGGGGGCGGCCTTCGCGGACATGGCGTCAGTCTATTCTGACAGCGCCCAACGGAAAGAAGGCGGCGATTACGGCTGGCGGGAGCGGACTTTCTTGCGGGATGACTTGGCCAAAGCCGCCTTTTCCTTGAAGCCGGGACAAGTGAGCGAGGTGCTGGAGACGAAGGACGATTGCCACCTGTTGCTGGTGGAGGAGACGAAGCCGGCGCACGCCCGGGCCTTGAGCGAGGTGCGTCCCGACATCGAAAAGATTTTGAAGCAGGAAGAGCAGGATCGCTTGCACCGGAACTGGATCGAGAAGCTGCGCAAAAAGTCGTTTGTCCGGTATTTTTGACCGCAGGGCGAGCGAATCTTAATCTTGCGGAAGCGCCGGGACTCGGAGCAAGTCCCCGTTATGACTGTCCCTGGCGGTTGCCTGTGCATGCTTTGATTCTTCGGGACCAAGGTCGTTTCCACGCCTGATGGAGAATGAAATTGATAAAAAACTCGCCACTTATCTCCGCGTCCCGGCGCCTCCGTGGTGGAAAACAACTTTTGTGAATCTGTGACTGGCTGGATTGGCATTTCTCTTGGTGATGTCACTGGCATCGGGCCGGAGGTGACTCTCAAAGCGCTGGCGGCGTTGCCAGGGACGAATCGCTTTCGCTTCTTGCTGCTCGGAGACGGCGCCCGGCTAACCCGCCTCAATGATCAGCTTGGCCTTCGGCTTCCCCTCGCTTCTTACACGGGAATTAGCGCGCCCGGACGGTTCTTTTGGTTGGATCCGCTGGCGGAACCGCTGCCCGCGGAGTTGACTCCCGGCTCTCCGGCGGCGGCAACCGCCGCCGTGATCTGCCTCAAGGAGGGGGCGGCGCGTTGTTTGCGCGGGGAGTTGGACGCCTTGGTGACTGCGCCCGTGAACAAGGAGTCGATCATCCGGACCGGGTTTCCTTTCGTCGGCCAGACCGAGTTTCTTTCCGACATGGCGGGCGCCACGCGAACGGCGATGATGCTGCTGGGCGCCGACGACCGGGGGCGCTGGTTGCGGGTGGCCCTCGCCACGACGCATGTGCCCTTGCGCGCGGTGGCGGATCATCTGCGGCCGGAGAAGATTGAACTCGTGATCGAGCTGGCCGCGCAGGCTTGCCGGGATTTGGGATTGTCGGGCGCGCGCGTCGGGGTCTGCGGGTTGAACCCGCACGCGGGCGAGGGCGGGGCCTTGGGGGACGAGGAATTTACCATTATCGGGCCGGCGGTGGAGGTTGCGCGGGGCAAGGGGATTGACGTCACCGGTCCGCTCGCGGCGGACACCTTGTTTTACCACGCGTTTCGCGGGGATTATGACGCGGTGGTGGCCATGTACCATGACCAGGGTTTGGCCCCGCTCAAGATGATTGGCTTCGAGACCGGTGTGAACTGGACCCTCGGGCTGCCGTTCATCCGCACCTCCCCGGACCACGGCACGGCTTACAATATTGCCGGGAAAGGAATCGCCAGCGGGGCAAGCATGGGCGCGGCGATTCAACTGGCTTGCCGCTTGGCGGGGGCCTCGCAAGGCGGGGCGGCCGCAACCTGAATCGATTTTCCCGGGGCCGGAATCGGATTGGATTCACGGCGGACTATTTTTCCAGACACGATTTGCGCCGGTCGATGCTTCCACGTCTTCTTTGCCGGAGTTTCTTCCGGTAATTCCCGTCTATTGGTGTATGCCTGTATGTGCCGTTAGACGCACAGTTTTCAATAGTTTGGAGCGTCTGCTAGCTTGCGCGGCCAACAACCAAGAGCACTCGCGGCGTGCCGAATAACCTGTTGCCAACCCGGCGCAAATTCGCTACCTGTGGCGGCTCACTATCAGAATGAGACAATTCGCTACTATTGCGAGCAACGCCTTCATGGAATTGATCAGGCAGCCGATCTTCCTGATCCTCATGACGTGCTCGGCGGCGTTTATTGTCTTTCTTTCGAGTGTCTATTACTTCGGTTTTGGTGACGATCCCACGATGGTGAAGCAAAGCGTCCTGGCTGTCATGCTCCTCTCAGGATTGTTCGGGGCGGTGATCAGCGCCTCCTCCTCGGTGGGGCATGAAATCCGGACGGGCACGGCGCTGGCCGTGCTCGCCAAGCCGGTGGGTCGCGCCAGTTTCCTGCTCGCGAAGTTCGTCGGTGTCGCGTGCGCGTTGACGTTGCTGACGTACATCAACGCGCTGGCCTCGCTGCTGGCGGGCCGGATGGGCTTTGACGTCTATGGCAGCCCGGACCGGCTGGGAATCGGGATCTTCTTTGGCAGTATCATTGCCGGTTATTTGATTGGCGGATTCACCAACTATTTTCTCCGCCGTCCCTTCGTGGCGGATGGCGTGTTTAGCGTGGTGGTGATGATTTCTCTGGCGTTCGTGACCATCAATTTTCTGAACCGCGATGGCGTCGTGCAGGAATGGGGCAAGGGTATTGATTGGCGCATCATTCCAGCGGCTTTATTGATCCTGTTCGCGCTCTGGATGCTCGCCGGGTTGGCGATTGCCTGCTCCACGCGGCTGGAATTGATTCCCACCCTGGCCGTGTGCTCCGCGCTGTTCCTGCTGGGGCTGATGTCCGACTATTTTTTCAGCCAGAAAGCAGTGGAGGGGCGCTCCATTTGGGCATCTTTCCTTTACACCATCGTGCCAAACTGGCAGGTGTTCTGGCTCGCCGACGCGCTGGAAGCGGACAAACGCATCCCCTGGAGCTACGTGATGAAGGCGCTCGGCTATGTGTCTGGTTATCTGGGAGCCTTGCTGGCGGTCGCGCTACTGGCTTTTGAGGACCGGGAGTTGAGTTGACGTAACGCGGGCATGGACAAGAACATAAACAAGAAC
>CAZMLP010001176.1:0-3166 GCA_964566745.1 uncultured Verrucomicrobiota bacterium
GTTCTCATCAGTTGACAGAACCACCCCCCCCTGCCGCTCGGAGACCCAAGCCACCACAAAACCGCCGTCAGACAGCGCCGACACTGCCGGGCTTCGCTGATTCAATAGAGTGGTGACATTTATCCGAAACTCGCCGCCTATTTTGGCGCCTTGCGCGGAAAATCGCTGGCCAAAAACCCCGTCCATGCCGTCGTTTTGGCCGTTGCTCTGATTGCCATCCTGACTGGTGCTCGTCCACACAATGACGACACTACCATCCGCGAGAACGGCAACGGCCGGATGATGCTGCAAACCATTGGCAAAGGTGTTCACCCGGACATCACCAGTGACAAAAGCGCCACTGGGAGACAAAAACCGGGCGTAAATTTCGGAAAACCCGTTCGTGCCTCCCTGCCACACAAAGACAGCCCCCCCGTCCTTGGCCAAGGCCACTTGGGGATTTTCCTGGTCACCGACCGTCTGGTCATTTACTCGAAAAGTGGAGAGAACTCCCGAAAAACTGCCATCCAGCCGCCGGGCGCCAATTCCCAAGCCATCCCCGTCCGTAGCATTATCCTGCCAAACCACGTATCCACCAGAAGGTCCGAGCGCCAATTGGGCATGGGTTTGATCGCCGGGAATCTGGCCAACGATGCCATATTCAGATCCCTGCGGTGAAACCCCGCTCTGGGCCATGATCGCCCCGGACACAAACAGCGAAAAAGCGGCTACCGAAAGCCTTTTACGCGCGCTCGTTGGTAATGACATAGTATTTACAGGCTTCTAGCAAAGTGACTTTTCACTGTCCACATCAACTCTCGCCAAACAACTCGTTTTGCGCCGGTTTCCCATCTGGCAGATCGCGCGCCAGCGACTTGAAACCCCACCGGTTGTACAACCCGCGCAACCGTTCCACATCCGCACTCTTTACTGACAATTCCCCCGCCGAAAGCTCACCCGGCAAATCCAGCTTCAAGCTCACCATTTTCTGGTTTCGGCGCACGGCTTTTTCGTGTGCCGCCAGCAATCCGCGCAACCGGACGGGGCCAACCTCGGCAAGCCGACGATAAATCTCGTCCACCGACCCGAACTGCGCAAGCAACGCGGCGGCCGTTTTAGGCCCCACACCCGGCACACCGGGAATATTGTCCACCGCGTCCCCGATCAGGCTCAACCAGTCAACAACTTGGGATGGCGCAACCCCGGTCTTGGCCCGCACTTCCGCCTCAGTCCAAACCGCCTCGCTTTTGTCATTGGGGTTCAGCAACCCAATGTCCGGCCCGACCAACTGCATGAAATCTTTATCCGAACTGGCAATCACCACCGGCCTGTTTCGCCGGCCGGCCTCCCGGGCCACGACCGCAATCCAGTCATCGGCCTCTACTCCCGAATGCTGGAGTGAGGCTATGCCCGCCGCGCCCAAATACTCGATGATTGCATCGATTTGAGCATCCAAGCCATCCGGCGGAGGCGGGCGTTGCGCTTTGTATTCCGGCAACAGCGCCATTCGTTCCGCCGCCAGCCCGCCGTCCCAAATCACTGCCATCTCCACCGGTCGCAGCCGTTGCCGGGCTTTCTCCACCATCTTGATAAAGCCGTAGATGGCATTGGTCGGCTCGCCTGCGGGCGAGCGGAGCTGCTTGATCGCGTAGTAAGCCCGGTAGGCGTAAGCATGCCCGTCAAAGATCAACAGCGGCCCGTTCACCGCCGGCGGCGCGTCATTTGGACGCCCGGTTTCCAAAGTAGTCGAGCTTCAGTTCTTTCGCCACCAGCGGCGGGTCCAATCCGCTCCCGCCGGGTGGCAAACCGTCCGTCAGTTAGCCACCGGCTTTTGCTGCGGGACAACGTTCGGGTCGTACGGCAGGTTGTCCGGCGAATGAACCCGGTTGCCCGCCGGATCAATGATCGTCGGCGTGACGAAGATAACCAAATTCTTTTTGGAGGTGGAGGAAGACTCGCTGCGGAAGAGCCGTCCCACAAACGGAATGTCACCGAGCACGGGAACCTTGTCCTTGGTCTTCGTCACATCCTCGGAGATCAAGCCACCCAAGGCGACCGTTTGGCCATCCCACACAATGGCGCTGGTGCTAACCTGCCGGAGACGGAAACGAGGCAGGGGCTGCTCGGTGGTGACGGGAGTGCCAACCGTGTTGCCGACTGCCAACAATGACTTGGCCACGAAACGACCGCTCACGTCCTCATCATAGCCAAGAAACTCAGTGTGGAACGGGATCAAGGTCATCTGAATTGTAAAGCCGTCGGAGCAAACATAGGGAATGACATCCAACTCCGGCCCGATGGGGAACAACTGCGTGGCAAATTGAGTGGTCAGCGAGGCCGAGCCGCTGGTGCCGCCGACGCCCGTTGCCGTTGCGCCACCACCGCCGGTCTGGCCGTTTTGATTCAAACCGACGAAAATCGTGGCGATATCCACCGCGCGCATTTGCGCTTGGCGACCGCTCATAGTCGTCACCTTCGGAGCGGCGAGGATGTCCGATCCACCACGCTGCTCCAATGCGCGAATGACCACGCGGAATTGCGGCTCGGTCAAAATGCCCGTGCCGGTGAAGACCGCCGGAATCGTGTTGTCGCCGCCGCTAAGATTGCGGTAAGTGTTCCGAAGGCCAGAAGTGATGTTCTGATCCGTGGTAAGCGCGTCGGGGTTCCCCGGGTAGGCGGGGAAAATGCCAGATGGATTGCCCGGGTTGCTCCCGGCCTGTCCGGAATACTGCGGCGCTGTGCCACCCTGAACTCCCGCTGTGCCTCCAAAGAGGGTGGTGTTGCCCAGCAGCCAGTCAAAGCCGAGCGCCTTGCTGTCCGCCTGGCTGATCTCGGTAAATTTCGATTCAATCGTTATCTGTGGAGGAGCGGCATCCAAAACGTGAATGGCCTTTTCGATAATATCCAAATCCAAGGGCGTGGCCCGGACAAACAAGTCGCCGCTGCGATCATTAAAAAACACCGCCTTGCCTTGGCCGGGGTTTTGACCGAAACCACCACCACCACCGAAAGCCTGGCCCGTGGTATTGCTGCCGCCCAAATCAACACCGGCTGCGGTAAAGAAGCTCCGAACCATCACTTGGACCGCGCTCATCAAATTGGTCGTCGTGACGTGCGAGATTCCGAACCCCCCCTGCTGCCCGCCAACGCCACCACCAGCGCCACCACCGCCGCCACCCACGCCGCC
>CAZMLP010001177.1:0-5660 GCA_964566745.1 uncultured Verrucomicrobiota bacterium
CGCGGCAAAATTCAGGCGTCCCACGCTGGCTGGCTCATCACCTTGGAGGAACACGGCAAGTACCACCACATCCGCATGCGCGCGCCCTTTTTGAATCCGGGCGGTTTTCGCTTCGCCATCCATCGCAAGGGAATTTTCACCGAACTCGGCAAATACATGGGCATGCAGGACGTGGAGGTCGGGCATCCAGATTTTGACCGCGATTTTGTCATCCGGGGCACGGACGACGCCAAACTCCGCCAGATCTTTGGCAACCCGCGCATCCGGGAGTTGATTGCCGCGCAGCCTCGGATTCATTTCGAGATCAAGGATGCCCGCGGCATTTTTGCGCGGAATCTTTTCAAGAAACCTCCGGAAGCTCTCGATCTGCTCGAATTCGAGTTCGATCACCGGCCCGCAATCAAGGATAAGGAGCATCTCCGGCTTTTGTTCGATCTGTTTGCCGAAACACTTGATGAGCTTTGCCGGATGGGAACTGCAAAAAGTGCGCAGGTAAAATAAATGCGCGGTTGGAAAGACCGGCAGACAGATCCAAAAGCGACGCTCACCGCAACCCGCCCGGCGCAAGCCGGGATCGTGCCTGTTTGCCCGCTTGGATTGGAATTTGGATCCGTTCGCCCTCTCATTTGCACTTGAGACGGTTTGGCCGCGCCGCTACACTATTTTTGTCTGGGAACCCAATCATCGCGCACTCACCTCAACCCCATTCTGCCATGCCCAACCCGCGTTCCCCCTATCTCCGTGTCGTGGCCTTTACTCTCATCGAGCTTCTGGTGGTGATCGCCATCATCGCGATCCTTGCCGGCATGTTGTTGCCCGCGCTCAGCCGGGCGAAGGAAAATGGCAAAAAGGCAAAATGCCTCAACAACCTCCGCCAGATAGGCATCGGCATCACCATTTATGCGGATGACAACAACGACCGGATCCTGACCGCCCGGGGAAACGTGGTGCAAATCTGCCTGGACCCGCCCGAGCAAAAGGCGGCGCAATCGGTCGGCTTGACCATCTATTCGAACTCAACCAGCGGCCAAATTTGGACCTGCCCAAACCGGCCCACTTTTCCCCGTTTCGAGGCCGATTACCAACAATGGGTGATCGGCTACCAGTATTATGGCGGCATCGCGAGCTGGATTAACCCGGCGGGCACCTTCCCCTCGCGCAGCCCGATCAAATCCTCCCTCTCGCAACCGGGATGGTGCCTGGCGGCGGACGCCGTGATGAAAATCGACGGGAAATGGGGCAGCGGCCGGGACTCGGCATTTCTCAACATGCCGCCGCACAAAACCGGAAAGAACCTCCCGGCGGGCGGAAACGAATTGTTCATGGACGGCTCGGCGCGCTGGATCAAGTTCTCCCAAATGCTCTACATCCATAGTTGGGACACATCGGGACGGGACGCGTATTTTTATCAAGATGATCTCGGGGACAGCCTCGCCACGAAGATCGATCGCATTCGGTCCAAATATTGAGCAGGACGCGCGATCGACGCGGCACTTTCCTTGACCGAGACGCCTCGGCCTTGCAAGTCTTCAAGGCATGGATCGCCCCCCTCCTGCCCTCCCCGCCGCGACGGAAACCGGCTCGCTCGGTGTCATGCAATTGAAACGCCTTTGGGCCCGATCCATGGCCACCCGTGCCGGGCATCGTTTTGGAGATCCCGTCGAAGTGGAGTTAGATCACCTGGTGCTGGACGCCATCGGCATGGGTTGGGAGCAAACCCTCCAGCGCTTGCTTCAGGGCGCGCCTGACTTTCCCGACTTTGAGCGCTGGATTCTGGAGACCACCGGCGGCATTCCGGCAGAGCGTGTGGGACGCATCAACGCAGTGATCGGTGGAACCGGATACCCGGACGAAATCAAGCGCTGGCTCGCGGACATCGACGCCATGCCGCCGGTCCTTTCCGCCGGGGATTTGGCCCATTGGAACGAGCATGGTTACGTCATCCTGCGCGAGGCCGTGCCCGCCGCCACTCGGGACGCCGCCGCGGAGGCCATCTGGCGGCATTTGGGCGCGGAGCCAGACAAGCCCGACTCCTGGTATCCGGGCAACGACCACGGCATCATGGTTCAATACTTCCAGCATCCGGCCTTTGACGCCAATCGTCGCTGTCCCCGGGTTCACAAAGCCTTCGCCCAGCTGTGGGGCACGGCGGACCTTTGGGTAAGCACGGACCGGGTCGGATTCAACCCGCCGGAGCGCGAGGGCTGGAAGTTTCGCGGTCCGGACCTCCATTGGGACGTCAGCCTCAAACTGCCGATTCCTTTCGGCACGCAGGGGATTCTGTACCTTACCGACACCCCGGGCGAGCAAGGGGCCTTCACCTGCGTGCCGGGCTTTCAAAATCGAGTTGAAAACTGGCTGGCGGGCCTTCCGTCGGGCGCCAATCCCCGCCAGCAGGACCTTCATGCGCTTGGTTCCAAGCCCATCGCCGGACGCGCCGGGGATTTGGTGATTTGGCACCAGGCCCTGCCCCACGGCAGCCGGCCCAATCGCGGCACGCGGCCGAGAATTGTGCAATACATCAATATGTACCCCACGCGCCAGGAAGTCCGCGAAGAGTGGATTTAGTGGAGTGGATCAGAGCGCAAGCCGCAAAGTTCACCGCATCCGAAACAGGCTCAAATCGAAACGTGTCCGGCCGGTTGTCAACAGGTCCGCGACGACCTCGCCAACAGCGGCGGAGAATTTGAAGCCGTGCCCGGAGCACGGGCTGGCAATCAAAACATTGGAAGCAGCCGGATGCCAGTCGATGAGGAAGTGATAATCCGGCATGTTCGTGTACATGCAAACAGCCGTGGCGCGCAACGGCCCGTTGGCATTCGGCAAGAATCGTCCCAATATTTCGCGCATTTTGGCGACTTCCGTTGGCTGCACCTCGCGGTCCAGATGATTCGGGTCGCCCACGCTTCCCTCGTGATGGCACGCCACCTTGATTCCCTCGCCCAAGTCCGGAAAACCGTAGAAGTGATGCCCATCCTCGTAATCCCAGATGTGAATTGGGCAACGGTCCGGTGAAAAATCCGACGCGTTCTCCCGCGGCCCGAACCAGTATTGCACTTGGCGCTCGATCGTCACCGGCAATTGCAACTCCGGCGTCAACGAGGGCAACCAGCTTCCCGCCGCCAGCAGCAATCGCCCGGTGTGATACTCGCCTTTGCTTGTGGTCACTCGCACACCCCTCGTTGTCGCGTCCCAGTGCATGACCGGTTCCTCCGTCTGGATCACAGCGCCACTCTCCTTTGCTCCGGCCAGGTGCGCCGCCACGCATTTTTCGGGGAACAGAATTCCGGCGCGCGGCTCCCACACGGCGATCATCTCCGGGGCCAAACGAAACGCTGGAAAGTGCCTGGCCACCTCGACCGCCGTCAGCACCTCGTGTCGCAATCCGTGCTTTTTGGCGCTCGACTGCGCGCCGGTCGGCACCGCGCTCTCCGGCCGCCCAATCATCAGGCCGCCGGTTTTCCGCAGCAGCGATCCAGTGTCGCCCGCCTCCAGTTCCGTCCACAACTCATACGCGCGTTGCACCAGCGGCACATACAGCGGGTGCTCGAAATATGCCTCGCGAATGATTCGCGTCTGTCCATGCGAGGAGCCGAGTGTGTGCGGCGGCGAGAAGCGGTCCAGCCCCAGGACACGTTGCCCTCGTCGCGACAGGTGAAATGCCGCCGCGCTCCCCATCGCGCCCAAACCGGCAATGATCACATCAAAAAGAGGAGGCATGATGCCGAAGCAGGCGGATGGAGCGGGACAATTGAACAACCGGCAAAACCACCCGCGCGCACTTGCCGCAGGCCGCTCCAGGGAAAATCGTGGCGGACCGGTCTCTCCAGAATATCGCTGGAGAGACCCCGGCGGGTGGCGATTACTTCTTCTTTCCAGCCGCCTGCTGCGCAGCGACGGATTTTTTCTTCGCGTCCGCGCTGGCGGCTTTGGCGGTTTTCTGGGAGTTTTTCTTCTGGTTGGATTTCGGGGATTTATCGCCCATATTTTTAATGCGTTTTTCCGGGGTTGAACCCGCCCGCGAAATGACAGTTTCCTCGCAGGCTAAGCGCAGCCTGCTCCTCCGCGACCCCGTTGTAAATCCCGGACACGAAATACGGGCGGGCCGGCTTCCTTGGTCGCGCGGCTCGCAAAAGAATTGCCCTGCCCGGCGCCCGCCAATATCCTCGGGCATGCAAATTCCGGCCCAATTCCGCCCGCCGCCGCGTCTCTTAATGGGACCCGGCCCGAGCGACGTAGCCCCGTCCGTGCTCACCGCGTTGTCCATGCCGTTGGTGGGCCACCTTGATCCCGAATTTGTCCGGATGATGGAGGAGATCAAGGCCATGCTCCGGTCGGTCTTCCTCACGCGGAATGAAATGACCTTCCCGATCAGCGGCACCGGCAGCGCCGGGATGGAATTCTGTTTCGTGAATTTGATCGACCCGGGCGACGAGGTGATCATCGGCGTCAATGGCGTCTTCGGCACCCGCATGTGTGACGTGGCGGAGCGCTGCGGCGCGAAGGTAATCAAGGTCGAGGCGCCGTGGGGCCAGATTATCGAGCCGGGCCAGATCGCGGCGGCGCTCAAATCATCCAAGCCCAAACTGGTCGCCATCGTGCACGCGGAGACTTCGACCGGCGCGCTGACGCCCGTGGAGGAAATTTCGCGACTCGCCCGCGAGGCTGGCGCGTTATTCCTGCTCGACACGGTCACCTCGCTGGGCGGCTGCCCGGTGCGCATCGACGAGTGGCAAGTGGATGCGGTGTACAGCGGAACGCAAAAATGCCTGAGTTGCCCGCCCGGCCTGTCTCCCGTCTCGCTCAGCCCGCGCGCCCTGGAGGTCGCCCGTAAACGGACGCGCAAGGTCCAGAGCTGGTATCTTGATGTGAACCTGCTTGCCTCCTATTGGGGCCAGGATCGTGTCTATCACCACACCGCTCCTATCTCGATGAATTATGCGCTGCACGAGGCGTTACGGCTAGTGCTGCTGGAGGGCCTGGAGGCTCGCTGGAATCGTCATCGCGAGAGGCATGAGCAATTGAAAGCCGGCCTGCGCGAGCTCGGCTTGAAGATCATGTCGCAAGAGGGCCATCAACTTTGGCAACTGAACGCCGTGGAAGTTCCCGCCGGCGTGGACGAGGCGGCGGTCCGCAAACGCCTGCTGACCGCGTTCAACATCGAGGTCGGCGCCGGACTTGGCCCGCTGAAAGGAAAGATCTGGCGGGTTGGGCTGATGGGCGAAACCGCCATCGCCGACAAAATCACGGCCTTCCTCTCAGCCTTTCGCCAAATTCTCCGCGAGGCGGGATATGCCGCCGCGAAATAGGCGACCAATGGAAAAGCGGAATGACCAGGCACGAGTTCCGCGTGACAAGGGAAATCCACAGGCCCAGGCCCCAAAATATCGGCCTGCGTTTGCCGACCCGGCGCGAATTTCCGGATTGGGGTTTGGTCATTGATTTGTCATTCGCCATTTGAGTTTCGTCATTTATTCCCCGACTGAATCGGCTCCGGCGCGAGTGCCGCGCTGAAATAAATCCCCCAGCTTTCGAGATGAACACTCCAGCCTCGTCCTCTCCGGCTCCGGGGTTGGAGCGGCGTCTTGGATTGTTGCATGCCACGGCGCTGAACATGTCGAACATGATCGGCATCGGGCCGTTCATCACCATCCCGTTGT
>CAZMLP010001178.1:0-1629 GCA_964566745.1 uncultured Verrucomicrobiota bacterium
GGAGCGCCTGCGCCCCGCTCGTCGCCGTCCACACCTCGTAACCCTCGTGACGCAACAGAAAGGAGAAGGCCGTCAAAATATCCGGCTCGTCGTCCACCAATAGAATTCGCGTCGCTTTGCTCATTTTTCGCGCTCGCATAGACTCGACTGCCGACCGGGATTCATGGCGCGAAGCAAATACCGAAATAATTTCGAAGGCGAGCAGAAACGCGGGGCATGAAGAGATCGGTGAATGTGGGAAAGCCCTTGCAAAGGGCGCATCCCCGCGAAAACCGGGTCGTCTGGCGCGGGCATTCTCAAGGCTGAAAATTTTTTGGCGCGAGGCGTAGACAAAAAAGAGAAGTTGTGCTAGTTTATGACTAATGAACAATAATTTCGAGCGCGGCTTTGAGAAAGGACACGCCTACCGCAAGTTTCTCCTGTAAGGCAGGTTACATTCGAGACAAACAATCGCGTTGGGGCCGAGAGGCAAAACAGGTTGTGGCGGAGACTGGTTGCGCGACAGTTCCGGCAAGAGGGCTGGTTTGCGCCTTGGTTTTGAAGGTTGACCTTAGCCCCTGAAATAGGTAGGGTGGCATCATGGCGTTGGATTCGATGTGATGTTTTTTGCTCTTTGGGGAGATGGCCTCCCGAAAAAATCGGGAAAATGAGGGGACCGGCTGGCGATCCAGCTAGAGGGTGAAAGTGCATAACGGCAGCTTGCTGGCCAAGCGGCAAGCGGGGAAATTAGCCCTTAATACCGAGGGCTGGCATGACGATGGACCTTGGCGGGCGCTTGGCAGGGCCCGTTCGCATTACCGCGGCAAGTAACATGAGCAGCGAGAATCGAAACTTCCAAAAACGGGTGACGCGCGCGCAGCGTGATTCCGGGGTATTCCAGAAGGCCAATCGGCCAAATCCGCCGGCCTCCTGTTCGCCGTCATCGGGTTTCTTTGAGCCGGTGCCGCAATGGCGGCCAACTTCAATTTAAGGCATTCTTTTCATCAAGGCGTACCAATGGGTGCCAATTATCTCGAATTGACGGTGCATCGCCTCAAGCCCCACGAGGAGTGGTCCACCAAGACAGGCGGTCTTGTTTTTATTCTTCTCCAACGGGGCGCGGCCAAATGCGCGGCGGGGACTTATGGCCGTCGTGTGTGTTCGGGGGATGTTTTGGTATTGAATGGCGAGGGGAACAAATGCACCGTCCGCGCGGAGGAGGAAACGATAGTCGGTTCCTTCATGATGCGCGTCGAGCACTTGTACCCCTTGTTCGATGCGAACGAGACAGGTTTGCTCCAAAGCGTCACCAGCGAGTTGGACGGGCACAAATTTTACTCGGCGGTGGATCCGGTGGCCCGCGAATGTCACCAGTTGCTGGAGGCGGTTCCGGCAACCGCTTCCCGATCCGCCAACCTCAGTTTGCGCAGCCAGTTGCTCCGTGTGGCCGCGACGGTTCTTTCCTCGGAGTTCAAAAATGCCCGCCAGCAGCGCTCCGGCGGCTTTGCCCGGGTGGAGGACCATATGATTCAAGTGTTCGAAAAACTGACCACGGACGAGATTCTGGCGTTGTCGGCGGACGAATTGGCCGGGAAATATCACTATAGACGGCGTCACTTGAACCGGTTATTTCAACAATATTTTGGTTTT
>CAZMLP010001179.1:0-5033 GCA_964566745.1 uncultured Verrucomicrobiota bacterium
TCGGTGAGGCAACCCGTTGCAAAGGGCAATCGCCCGTTATGCAAATGTCGGCCAGCCGGAAAAGTTTCGCGCGAAAACGACCTCCCGCCAACATTCTCAATTTTTCGTGCGCGGCTGGCAAATCGCGTTAGGCTTCGCGCATGTCCGAAAGTTACCGCCAGTTGCTCGACGCCACAATCGCGCACTTGGAGACTTTGAAGGCGGAAGGCGTCAAGCTGGTCCCGGTGTCGTCCCGCACGTTGACTGACCTCACGGCGCCTCTCGTCCGGCCCGCAACGCGGTCCAACCCGGGCGTGGGGCCGGTCGCCGCCCCGGCTCGTCCGCTTCAAGTCGCGCCTTTGATTGCCCCTCCCGCCCAGGCGCCTGCGCCGGCGGAGTTGCCGGTTCCGTCTCCCGCTGTGGCGGTCCCGGCTTCGGCGGCGTTAAGTCCCGGGGAGAAGGAGGCGGCGATGGCGGATTTGCGCGCCCGCGCGATCGTTTGCCAAAAGTGCTCCCATTTGGCGTCGTCCCGCGAAAATGTGGTTTTTGGCGTGGGCTCCATTCACTCGCCATTGATGTTTGTGGGCGAGGCTCCGGGCGCGGACGAGGACAAGGAGGGCGAGCCTTTCGTGGGCGCGGCGGGCCAGTTGTTGACGCGCATCATCAAGACGATGGGCCTCTCGCGCGAGACGGTCTATATCGCGAACATTCTCAAGTGCCGGCCCGACACGCCCGGCCAGGCTTACGGCAATCGCAAGCCCAACCCGGACGAGATGAAAACCTGCCTCCCGTATTTGCTGGCGCAGATCGACATCATCCGGCCCAAAGTGATTGTCGCCCTGGGCGCGACAGCGGTGGAGGGATTGCTGGGCAAGACCACGGGTATCACGCGATTGCGCGGCAACTGGCTTTCGTTTCGGGACACACCCTTGATGCCGACCTATCACCCGGCGTATTTGCTCCGCAACCAGGCCCTTTCCGAGAAGCGCCGCGTGTGGGAGGACATGCTGCAAGTGTTGGAACGACTGGGCATGCCGGTCAGTGACAAGCAGCGCGGCTATTTTTTGACAGCCTGACGGGAAAAATCGCGCGTCGCGGTGTGAGCGGTTGATTTTGAATTTGTCCAAACAACTCGCATGTCCAATATCGCCCGCAAATGCCTCTGGTTCCTTGCCGCCTTCCTAGGCATGACGGTGGCGGCGGTGGTCGCGCATGACCTGTACTGGCAACGCAAAGTGGCCGCGTATCGCGCGGAATTGAAGTCCAAGGGCGAGCGCCTGGAGATCAACGAGGTGGTGGATCGCTTTCCCCCGGAGGTTTACCAAGCGCTCGACACCTTGCTGGGCACGATGGGCCGATCTCCCCCGAATATGATTCTGTCCGGCGCGATGCGAATGGTGGCGCCGGGAAAGGCCATCGTCGGGCACCGGCAGCCGGTCATCTGGGCGCCGGGCGACAAAACCACCAACACCTGGGAGGAAATGGACGAGCAAGTGGCGGGGTTTCGCTCCTCCCTGGCCGCGTCGCGCAAGGCGCTGCTGCCGGAGCAAATCGCCGCCCGGCTGGATTACTCCCAGGGCTTCAGCGTGCTGCTGCCTCAATTGGCGCCAATGAAAGGCCTTTCCCAGCGGTTCGCCTGCGCGGTGATGGATGACTTGCACCATGACGATTTTCCGGCGGCGCTCACCAACCTCCTGGCGGGACTGAGCGTGCCCAAGGCGATAGCCGGGGAGCATTTCCTAATCTCGGAACTGGTGCGGATTGCCATTAGCGCGATCATGTTCTCGGCCACTTGGGAGGCATTGCAATCCCCCGCGTGCGATGACGCGGCACTGGTGCAAATTGCCGCCGCCTGCCAGGCCCAGCAATACTTTGCCCCGGTGATTCGCAGCCTGGAACTGGAGCGGGCCATGGGGCTGGACACTTTGAAAAAAATGCGCCGCTCCCAATCCGCGCGCGTGGAGATGATCGGGGCGTTGACCAGCGGGGGCGGGGGAATGACCGCGCCGTCCGGTCCGGCGGACTTTGGCGGACTGTCGCAGGCAATGGAGACCATCGGCAATTATTTGAAGGATTTTTCCGGCCGGGTGCTATTGGGCGCGCGCTGCCTGGCGTGGAGATATTTGTGGGCCAGCGAGGACGAGTATTATCTCCTCCATTTGATTCAAGAGATCATTGATGGCGCGCGCGCCGGTCTCAAACAGCAGGCCCTGAAGCCCTGCCGCGAGCAGGAGGACCGCGTCCAGCAGGACATCGAGAAATTGGCGGGCGGCAACCGGCTCGACCGTTTTCTTTTCACGCGCAACACCGTCCCCTCCTGGAACAAAGCCTTTGACAAGGCGGCTGCCATCGAGGTGCAAAAGCAACTGGTGGTCGCTGCCGTCGCGATCCGGCGGCACGAGCTTCGGCACGGTCGATTGCCAGCGACGCTCGACCAGCTTATGCCGGAGTTTCTTGCCAGTGTTCCGCGTGACTGGATGGACGGCGCGTCGTTGCGTTACCGCCCGGGAACCAACGGCCAGTTTGTCCTCTACTCCGTCGGCCGCGATTTCAAGGACGGCGGCGGTGACGGTGCAATGATGGACGAATACAAAAGCGCCCACTCGGTTTTGCTGGGCAAAGACATCGTCTGGCCGATGCCCGCCACGGCGGAGGAGATCGCCGAGGCGGCGAAAGCATCCAAAGGCCGCCGGTAAACCAGGGCGCGTGGGACCTCGCCTGTTTTTTTGTGACGACCTCTTTTCGAGCGGGTCCAAAGCAAGATGTCCTCCGCCGCGCGCAAGTCCTTCTGGCTAATGGCCGGCCTCGTCGCGGCTTTGGTGGTCCTTGTGGCCGGGCACGATCTGTATTGGCAGCGCAAGGTTGCCGTGTATCGCGCGGAATTAAAAGCGAGGGGCGAATCCCTTTCGATCGACGAGGTGATCGATCACTTCCCGCTGGCGGCATACAGCGCGGGCAAAATTTTCCAGGGGATGGTGGGCAAGTCGCCTGACGACCTGATCTTGCCGGGCGGGATGCGCCTGGTTGCCCCGGGGAGAGCTGTCGTCGTGCATCGCCTGGCGAATATTTGGACCTCGGGCAACAAAACGGGCCGCGCCTGGGAGGAACTGGGCGCGCAAGTGGAGGCGATGCGGCCGTCCCTCGTCGCGCTGGGCAAGGCGCTGGAGCCGGAACAAATCGCCAACCGGATTGATTATTCCCTGGGCTTCAACGCGCTGCTGCCGCAATTGGCCGATATGAAGGGCTTGTCGCTGCGATTCTCTTGCGCAACGGTGGCCGATTTGAATCGTGGCGATTTCCCCGGCGCGCTCGCAAATCTTCTGGCGGGTCTGCACTTGCCGAAGGCCATTGCGGAGGATCATTTTATGATCTCCGAGCTGGTGCGAATTGCCATCAGCGCCATCACATTCCCCGCCGTTTGGGAGACCATGCAATCCCCGGAATGCGATGATTCGGCGCTCGCGCGGATTGCCGCCGCCTGCAAATCTGCCGGGTACTTTGCCGCCATTATTCGCAGTTTGGAACTGGAGCGGGCGATTAACCTTGATGCCTTTAAAACAATGCGCCGTTCCCACTCGGCGCGCATGGAAATGATCACCCGGCTCACCGGCGATGGCCTGCCCGCCCCGCCGCCTCCAGCAGCGAATTTTGGCGGATTTTCGCAAGGGAAAACGTCGGTTCTTAATTACTTGAGGGATTTCTCCGGCCGGATCGGGCTCGGCGCGCGCTCTCTGGCCTGGAGGTGGCTGTGGTCAGGTGAGGATGAGTATTACTTTTTGCGAATGATTCAGGCCATGATCGATAGCGGTCGCGACGGTCTCAAACAGCACTCTCTGAAATCTTGCCAGGGGCGGGACGGCCAAATTGCCAGGGACCTCCAAAGATTGACCGGTAACAAGCTGCGGGATCGTTTCCTTTTCACGCGAAACATTCTTCCCGCCTGGCGCGACGCTTTTGGCAAGGCGGCGGGCATCGAGGTGCAAAAACAACTGGTGCTCGCGGCCATCGCCATCCGGCGGCACGAATTCCGCCACGGTCGCCTCCCGGAAGCGCTGGACGGGCTCGTGCCGGAGTTTCTTTCCGAGGTCCCGCGTGATTGGATGGACGGCATGTCGTTGCGTTACCGCCCGGGAACCAACGGCCAGTTCCTCCTCTACTCGGTCGGCCGCGATTTCAAGGATGGCGGCGGTGACGGCTCCATGATGGATGAAAACAAAAGCGCCCGGTCGATTTTGCTGGGCAAAGACATCGTCTGGCCGGTGCCCGCCACGCCGGAGGAGATCGCCGAGGCGACAAAAGCATCCAAAAGCCGGCGGTAAGTCGGGGCGCGCGGAACCCCGCTTTTTATTTCGTGACAGGCTCTTTTCGGGCGGTTCCAAAGCAAGATGTCCTCCACCCTGCGCAAATCCTTCTGGCTAATGGCCGGTCTCGTCGCGGCTTTGGTGGTCCTTGCGGCCGGGCACGATTTGTATTGGCGGCGCAAGGTTGCCGTGTATCGCGCGGAATTAAAAGCGAGGGGCGAGCAGTTTGAGATCGAGGAATTGATCGAGCATTTTCCGCCGGAGGTTTACCAGGCTGCCTCCGAGCTGCACCGCGCCGCCGGGCGGTCTCCGGGAGCCTTTATCCAACCCTATGCGATGCGACTGATCGCGCCCGGAAAGGCGATGGTTGGACACACGCGGACCAATATCTGGGCGCCGGGCGGGGACACCACCAACACTTGGGAGGAGGTTGACGCCCAAGTCGAGCAGTTGCGTCCCGCCCTCGCGCTGGCACGCGAGAAATTGCGGGCGGAGCGGATCGTGGCGCGGCTCGATTACTCCCAAGGCTTCAACATTCTTTTGCCCCACCTGGCCCAGATGAAGTCACTGGCCCAGCGGTTTTCCTGCACCGCGATGGACGATTTGCACCATGATGATTTTCCCTCCGCGCTGACCAATTTGCTCGCGGGCATCCGTATTCTCGGAACCATCGATGGGGAGCACTTGATGATCTCCGAGCTGGTCCGCATAGCCATCAGCTCGATCATGTTCTCTGCCACTTGGGAGGCGATG
>CAZMLP010001180.1:0-2041 GCA_964566745.1 uncultured Verrucomicrobiota bacterium
GACGGATCTGCGGCAACAGATCAAAGATTATTTCGGCGCGGGAGGTGAAAACATCGAGCTGGTCTGCACTGAGAACAACAGCAATTCCGGGTCACAAGGCAAACAATCGACCAGCCTGGTCAACGCGCTCTATTACGCGGACAGCCTCAGCCAATTGATGCAGACGGAGTTCAACGGTTTCATTTGGTGGGATCTCCGCAACGGAGCGGACACCAATGGCAGCTTTGATCCTGTGCTTTACGGGTGGCGGACCAAAGGTGACCTGGGAATGATCGACGGGCTTTCAAACCGTTACCCCACCTTCTACACGGCCAAGTTGATGCAATATTTCGCCCGTCCGGGCGACACGGTAATCCCCGCGACGAGCGACTATCTGCAACTGGCAGCCACGGCAGTCCGGCACACGAACGGGACGATCACTTTGCTCGCGATTAACAAAGACCCGTCTGCCACGATGAACACCGCCATCTCCCTCGCAGGCTTTCGGCCCGCCACCAGCGCATCGATCATTTCCTATGGCATTCCCGAGGACGATGCGGCGCGCACGGGAGCCGGCTCTCCAGACCTGGCGCAAACTTCCCTCGCGATTCCCGGTCCAAGCTTTACAAACAGCTTTGCGCCATACTCGATTACGCTGCTCACGTTCACACCAAATGCCAGCTTGCCAAAACTGGCCATCGCACGGCGTCCGTCAGAAGCGGATGGCGAGGTGATCTTGGAAATCCGCGGCGATGCCGGAGCGACTTATGCGCTTCAGTCCTCGACGGATCTATCGCGTTGGATCGATCGCTCGACCTTTACGCTGGAATCCGCCAGCCTGACGGTGACCAATCACGTCACAGGAACCACGCAGTTTTGGCGTGTCACCAGCCAGCCGTAACGCGGGGCATTCGCCGGCTATTTATCGCCCTTGCTCGGTTTGGAGGCGCCACCGCTGGAACCTTTCTTGCCACCCCCGGCGGACAATATTACACCGGTGATCAAGCCGGCGGCAAAGAACCCGAAATACATGATCGCCGCTTGCTGCACGAGGGCTTTTGGCAGTACCGGCGGCAACGCGAACGAGACCGTCGAGCGGTTGTTGAGCCCCATCAGCACCAGCAGGAGCAACACCACGATCAGGAACAGCGTTTTGAACAGTAGTTTCGCATTCATAGAACCAGTGCGGGCAACCTATGGAATCCGCGAGTTGAACGCAAAGCGAAAACCCGCGACATTTTGTAACAGCGTTGACGGCGTTTCCGTGCCCAAAGAATCGCTGTTGCCGCCCCGGGATTTTTCCCGCAGACTTGCCGCAATCCCGTGACAGTTATGCGCAAATGGTTCCTTACCCTGCACCTTTACGGCGGGCTGTTATTCGCCCCGTACCTGGTGATCTTCGGGTTCAGTTCGCTGCACTTCAATCATCATTTCGCATTTGTCACGCCGGCTCAAAATTTGCGGGAATGGGAGGCATCACTGCAGGTCCTGGTCATTAAAGTGGACGGCCCCATGTCGGTGGCGGTTCGCGACTCGTTGGGCCTGGCGGGCTGGACCATCCCGTACAAGACAAAACGCGACCCGGCTGGCGATCTGCATTTCGACGTTGAGCGCCCCGGCAAGTCTTACACCGTCCATACGATTGCCAAGGAGCACAAGGCGCGAGTGGAGGAGCGGCACAAAGGCTTCTGGCAAGTGGTGAACTCCTTGCACGCGATGGGCCATGTGCCAAACGCCGGATTCACCGCCAGTTGGAGGCCTTACACCGAGGCCTGCGTCGGGTATGTGCTCATCGCGGCTGTCTCGGGCATTTATCTTTGGCTGAGTTCAAAGCGCGACCGGTGGCTTGGCCTGGCCGCCTTGATCGGAGTGACAGCGGTTTCATTGGGCCTGATGGCCTGCATGATCCTGAAAGGCTGAGCATGTACCACCTTTTTCGCCGCGTCCATTTATACACCGGCCTCGTTCTTCTGGTCTTCGTGCTGATGTACTTTGCAACCGGTTATGTGCTAATGCATGAGGATTGGTTCAAACGCGTCACACTTGAAACCACCACCCGGAC
>CAZMLP010001181.1:0-4779 GCA_964566745.1 uncultured Verrucomicrobiota bacterium
TGATCGGCACCGTGCCGCGCGACTGTTGGTAAAGGTGACGCACGACTTCCGTGCTGCGGGCGCGCAGCGGACGACCGCTCAGGCCGCCCGTCTCGGCGTAAATTTTTTTGAGCGCGGGATCCGCGCTCTCGGGTCGCGCGATGGTGGTGTTCGTCGCGACGATGCCTGCCAGTTGGCGCGGGCCCACCAGTTCCAAAATCTCGTCCAGCGCCTCGAACGACAGGTCGGGCGCGACTTTCACCAAGATGGGCTTCCGGGGTTGCGAGTGCTCGGTGGCGTGGGTGGTGTTGACCTGCTGGACGGAATTGAGGACCTCATCCAGCGCGGACTTGTCCTGAAGCTGGCGCAAATTCGGCGTGTTGGGCGAGCTGACATTAACCACAAAAAAGTCGGCAAAGCGCCACAGGGCGCTCAGCGTCGAGGCATAGTCATCCGCGGCTTCCTCCAACGGGGTGATTTTGGATTTGCCCAGGTTGACACCCACGGGATGGGACGGCCAGCGACCGGCCGCGTGCCAGTCCGCCAGGCGTTTGGCGAGGGCGGTGGCGCCGGGATTGTTAAAACCCATGCGGTTAATCAACGCCTCGTCCGGCACGGCGCGGAACATGCGCGGCGCGGGATTGCCCGGCTGCTCGTGCCAGGTGACGCCGCCCAGCTCGCTGAAGCCGAAGCCCATCGCCTCCCATGCGGGCACGGCGGCGGCCCGCTTGTCCATGCCGGCGGCCAGCCCGACAGGATTGGGAAAGCGCAGGCCGAAGAGTTCGACGGGAAGCTCCGGCGCGGCGCAAAACGAGGCCAGCGCGTCGCAAAGCAGTGTTTGGTTGCTTGCCCAGCCAAGCGCGGCAAGGGTGCGATTGTGGATTTCCTCGGAATCCCGGGAGAAGAGCGGCGGACGGATAAAAGTGCGGTACAACCAGCTCATAACCGGGACTATCTTCGGAGGCGGGGGCGGCGTGTCGAGTGTTTTTGGTCGGGGATATCACGTGTCGTGAGGTGTGCGGCTGATCGCACGGGCTTGGCCGGGCACTTTGGCTTGACGGCAGGAGGGCGACGGGAAAGGGTCCGGACGATACCCCTTTTGGAAGTATGACAAGTCGGCGTGCGCGGGCGGTTGGCGGCTTTACCCTGATTGAGCTGCTGGTGGTGATCGCGATCATCGCGATCCTGGCCTCGCTGCTTTTGCCCGCTTTGGCGAAGGCCAAGGCCCAGGCATGGCGGATCAAATGCACCGGCAACCAGAAGCAGATCATGCTTTGCTGGGCCATGTACACGGACGATTTTGGCGGCGGCATTCCGTTGAACACGCGCCAGGGGACGCTCACTTGGGTGTACGGGACGGTGCATGGCAACACCCCCGGTTTTACCGATCCGAACAGTTTTACTGATCCCAAAAAGGCGCTCTTTGCCAGCTATCAGAAAAATATCGAGGTGTACCGTTGCCCGGCGGACCGTGTTGTTCTTCAATTGGGCAACCGGAAAGTTCCCCAGTTGCGCAGCTATTCCATGAACAATTACATGAGCGGCAGCGGTGGCCAGGACCCGGGTGGCTACGACCCCAAGGCGCCGGCATTTGTGTACAAACGCTCCTCGGAGATAGCGCGGCCGTCGGATATTTTTGTGCTTATCGATGTGGAGCCGGTGAGCATTTGCTACACGCCATTTGAAATCCCGCAAAGCAAAGGGCAGGCCTTTTTCAGCGGTCCGGGGGCGCTGCACAACAATCAGGGAGTGGTGTCTTATGCGGATGGCCACGCGGAGGCGCACAAATGGAAAAAGCCAACCACCCGCAAGTCCACGACCCAACTCTTGGGCAATCCGCATCCCGCTGTCTCCAATCCGGATGACGCCCAATGGGTAAGAACCCACGCTCACCATGCGATCACGCCATAACCCCGGGCAATTCATGCCCCGCTCCGGGCGGGCCTGGCGCGGTTTCACGCTCATCGAACTTTTGGTGGTCATTGCCATCATCGCGATCCTGGCCGGCATGCTGTTACCCGCTTTGGCGAAGGCCAAGGCCCAGGCGCAGCGGGCGCGATGCATCAGCAACCACAAGCAGATTATTTTGACGTGGTCGATGTACCAGGATGACTTCAACGCCAACCTTTCCTTGAACACACGCCAGGGAACGTCCACCTGGGTTTACGGGACCGTGCATGGAGTGACGGAGGGGTTCACGAATCCAGCCTCTTTCACCGACCCAAAACGCGCCCTCTTTGCCAGCTACCAGAAGGACTACCAAATTTACCGCTGCCCGGCGGAAAACACGATTTTGGGAACCGGCGCGCGCAAGTTCCCCAAGTTGCGCAGCTATTCCATGAACAACTACATGAGCGGGGGCGGACAGGGGGCACTTGGCTATGAACCGGTGGCGCCGACCAGCTATTACAAAAAGGGATCGGACATCGCGCGTCCCTCGGATATTTTCGTGTTCATTGACGTTGAGCCGGTGACGATTTGTTACACCCCGTTTGAAATCCCCACGCGCAAAAACCAGGCTTTCTTCAGCGGGCCGGGGGGACTGCACAGCAACAGCGGAGTTTTGTCCTTCTCGGACGGCCACGCGGAATCGCACAAGTGGAGACGGCCGATCATTCGAAAGGTGCCCGCTCAAACCGCGCCCAATCCACATCCGGCCACGAGCGACCAGAACGACGTCCAGTGGGTGCGCCTCCACGCGCATCATTTGACCACGCAGTAGCAGCGGCTTCAATCAAACCACTCGTCGGTCTCGTCGAAGGCGGGCACCGGAACATTGATGATTTTTAACTGGCCGATGGCGCGATGGCGGCAGCCTGGCTTGATCAGCACGGCGGTCATCGGCTTGAGCGGAAAGAGCTGGCCATCCAGCTCCATTTCGCCTGTGCCCTCGAGCACGAGGTAAATCTCCGTCATTCGTTTGTGGTAATGCGTTTGCGAGTCGCTCTGGATGTCCACCATGTGGAGAGTGGCAACGGCGTTGTCGGGTGTGGCAAAGGCGCGCCGCGCAAAACCGCACGGGCAGCGGACGGCGGGGGTCTCGTCGAGTTGCGCGATCTGAAAATTGGCCATGCCGGCTTTCATAGCACGGAACTCGCCGTCGGAAAAGGCGATCGTCGATGAAACGTTGTTGCCGAGCGGCGGCGAACTCCGGTTAACTCGCGCAAAATGCTATGAAGAAGTTTAACGTGGGCATCATCGGTTACGGTTGGGCGGCCACGGCGCACATCGGGGCCATCAACGCGGGATCGCTGGCCCGGGTCGGCGCGGTTTATTCCTCGCGGCCGCTTGACGCGGCGGAGCTGTCCCGCAAGCACGGCGGCGAGATCAAGGCTTATACCAGTGTCAAAAGCATGCTCGCCGATCCGGAGATCGATGTGATCGGCATCACGAGCTACCCGTGGGAGCACGCGGAGCAAATCATTGCCGCGGCCAAGGCCGGCAAGCACATCATCGCGGAGAAACCGCTGGTGCTGTCGCTCAAGGATCTTCGCCGTGTCGAGCAGGCGATCCGTGCCGCCAAGGTTGGCTTCACGGTTTGTTTTGAGTGCCGGTTCGCCGGGCATTTTCTCACTGTCAAATCAGTGATTGATCGCGGCCTGCTGGGCAAGCTGCACTACGGCGAGGTCGATTACTATCATGGCATCGGGCCGTGGTACGGGCAATACCGCTGGAACACTTCCAAGAAGGGCGGGGGAAGCTCCCTGCTAACGGCGGGTTGCCATGCGCTCGACGCGTTGCTGCTCTGCATGGGAGGCGAGGTGGAGGAGGTCACCAGCTACGACACGCAGTCGGCGAACCAGGTTTTCCAAAAATACGAGTATCCCACCACGAGCGTCACAATTCTCAAGTTCAAGGGCGGCGCGGTTGGCAAATGCGCGGCGGTGGTCGATTGCTTTCAGCCTTATTATTTTCACACGCATCTCGTGGGCAGCGAGGGCAGTCTGCTGGACAACAAGTTCCACTCAAACCAGCTCGCCGCGCTCAACAAGCAGCATTGGAGCGAGCTTTCCATGAAGCTCGTCGATTCAGGTGACGTGGCGGATCACCCGTATCAGACACAGTTTGACGCGTTCTTCGCCGCGCTGGCCGAGGGGCGCGAGATGCCACTCACCGGCCTGAAAGAGGCGGTGAGCACGCACGAGGTGATTTTCGCGGCCGACCGCTCGGCCGCCACCGGCAAGCCGGTGAAGCTGTCCCAAATTCGCAAAGGCCGGTGACTCGTCTCAAAAATACCGCGTTTCGGTCATGACAGAATCCAAGCCGGTTGTCCTCGCGATTGCCGCCCATCCGGACGACATCGAGTTCATGATGGCGGGCACCTTGTTGCAGTTGGCAGCAGCCGGATGGGCCGCGCATTATTTCAATCTCTCCACGGGCAATTTGGGCAGCGCGGAAATCAGTTCCCGCCGCCTTGCCACGATTCGCGCGCGCGAGGCAAAAGCAGCGTCAAAAAAACTGGGCGCGAGGTGGCATCCGCCGGTTGCGGATGATCTCGAAATCTTTTACGACGACCCCACCCTCCGGCGCGTGGCCGCGGTGGTCCGCGAAGTGAGGCCCGCCATCGTGTTGACGCACTCGCCGCAAGACTACATGGAGGATCACATGAACACCGCCCGCCTGGCGGTGACCGCCGCTTTCGCCCGGGGAATGCCGAATTACCGGACGCGACCCGCCCGATCTCCGACCAGCCAGCCAGTCACCGTGTACCACGCGCTGCCGCACGGTTTGCACGACGGGCTGCGGCGAAGGATCGAGGCCGGACTCTATGTGGACACCACGGGCGTGCATGCCCGCAAG
>CAZMLP010001182.1:0-3700 GCA_964566745.1 uncultured Verrucomicrobiota bacterium
CCGAGGCCACGCCCGAGGCGCGCCGCCTCGCCCGCGAGCAGGAACGGGCCAAGTCCTACAACATTGAGCAGGCGCTCATCTCCGTGGGCTCGGGGGGCCTGACCGGCAAAGGCTGGCGGCAAGGCGCGCAAAGCGCCCTCGGCTACTTGCCCCGCCGGGTGGCGCACAATGACTTCATTTTCTCCGTCATCGCGGAGGAGGAAGGGTTTCTTGGCAGCGTGACAGTGCTCGCGCTGTACACCGTGATCCTGTTTACCGGGATCAAAATTGCCGGCCAGGCACGCGATCGCCTCGGCCGGTTGCTCGCGGTGGGCGTCGTGACGTTGCTCTTCAGCCACGTCTTCATCAACATCGGAATGAATATCCGCATCATGCCCGTGACTGGCATCCCGTTGCCCCTGCTGAGCCATGGCGGCTCGTCGGTGCTCTGTGCCTTGATCGCCGCGGCCATTTTGCAAAACGTTTATCTGCACCGCAGAAGTTACTAACTATGAGCGAGAGGAATTTTTCCCGCCGGCGCCGCAGCCAGCGGTTTCGCCCCCCCGGCGGCATGACGTCCAACCCCAAGGTCACGGCGGAGGCGCGGGCCGATGCCGTCAATCCGGTCTCCTCGGAGGAGCCAATTTTTGACCGTTCCCGCCACGAGCACGAGATCGAGCGCGCGGAGAATCGCGCCGCCGGTCTCCCCGAGAACGCGCCGAATCCAGCCACTCCCGCGGAGGACGTCACGGGTCGTGAATTCCGCGAGCCAAACCTCGAGGTGCCCGCCGAGGTGAAGGAGAGTTTCGAGCCGGTGCAAGTCGCCGATCCGCCGCCGCAGGGCGTGGTCGAGGCCATTCGCGCCATCGCGCAAAAGGTCATCAAGAAGGTGCAGCGCTTCATGAAGCAGGAGAAGAAGCTGCACAAGGAGGTCATCATCAACGCCGAGTCACTCGAGATTCGCGTCGCTGTTTTGGAAGAGGGCCGCCTGGAGGAGTTCACCATCGAGCGCACCTCGGACGAGCGCCTGGTCGGCAGTGTTTTCAAGGGCAAAGTCAAAAACCTCGAGGATGGCCTCAAAGCCGCCTTCGTGGACATCGGCTTCGAGAAAAACGCCTTCCTGCATTACTGGGACATCGTGCCGAACAACTTCGACAGCGGCGTGGAAGTGGTCGAGCGCGAAACCAAGCATCGCAAGGACAAACCGCGCATCACGCAGAAGGACATCCCCCGCCTTTATCCGCCCGGCTCGGACATTATTGTGCAGGTGACCAAGGGACCGATCGGCACCAAGGGCCCGCGCGTGACCACGAACCTCGCCCTGCCCGGCCGGTATCTCGTGCTCTTGCCAAACTCCGATCAATGCGGCATCTCGCGCAAAATCGAGAATCACGAGGAGCGCCAGCGCCTTAAAAAGATCCTGCGCAAGCTCACCATTCCCGACGGCATGGGAGTTATCATCCGCACTGTCGGCGAGGGCCAGCAGGCGCGGTATTTCGTTCGCGATCTCGCTTTGCTGGTCGAGGAGTGGAAGCAAATCCAGGAGCGCATCACCAAGCAGCCTTCCGCGACGTGCGTCTTCCAGGAGCCGGACCTCGTCGAGCGCACCGTGCGCGACTTCCTCACGGAGGATGTCGAGCGCATCGTGGTGGACGACCCGCGCCAGTACGAGCGCATTCGGGAGATGATCACCAAGATTTCCCGCCGCTCGATCTCCAAGGTCAAGCCCTACTCCGATTCGCAACCGATCTTCGACCGGTTCAACATCTCCCGCCAATTGGAGAGCGCGTTCTCGCGGCAAGTCCACATGAAGAGCGGCGCCTACATCGTTGTGGACGAAACCGAGGCGCTGGTCGCCATCGACGTCAACACCGGCCGCCACAAAAGCGTCAAGGATCCCGAGTCCACCATTTACAAGGTCAACCTCGAGGCGGCCGACGAGATTTGCCGGCAGTTGCGCCTGCGCAACATGGGCGGCTTGATCGTGCTCGACTTCATTGACATGAAATCCCGCAAGGACCAGCAGTCGGTTTACCAGCGCATGAAGGACGGGCTCAAACGGGACCGGGCCAAGACCCACCTCCTGCCCATCTCGCAACTCGGCCTCATGGAAATGACCCGCCAGCGCCACAGCGAGAGCGTGCGCTCGGCCGTGTATGACGACTGCCAGTATTGCAAAGGCAAGGGCAAGGTGAAGAGCACGCTCACCATGAGCGTCGAGATTCAACGCAAGCTGGGGGAGATTCTGAAAAAACGCCATCGCGACGAGTCGGACTTCCAGTTGCGCATCGTCGTGAATCCGTCCGTCCTCGAGCGGCTGCGCAAGGAGGACGAGCGGCTCTTGATCGAGATGGAGAAGCGTTATTTCGGCAAGCTCTCCTTCCGCGCGGACCCGGCCTTCCACGCCGAGCAATTCAAAATCGTCAACGTCATCAACAACGAGGAACTGGCCTCTGTCGGCGTTTAACCAGCGCCAGACAATATAATGATGGAGGACCCGTGCCTCTCCCGTTAACCTGCAACCCAAGCAAACGCACAAATTGAAAACATGAGCACTGTCACTTCCTTGAAAAACGTCAAAGGCAACACGCAATCCAAGGTCGCGGCCGAATTGTCCCGCACTGGCGGCCTGTTGCGCCTAGCTCCCTGCTGGGTGCCCCGCTCCTTCCTGCAACCGGGCAAGCGCCTCAAGCTTCACCCCGATGATCTCTACGCTTACGGTCTGAACCGTGGCGGCATCGACGAGCGATGGTTTGCCTCCACCACTCCGGCCGCCAACGAGAATCGCACGCCCGACGAGGGCCTGAGCTATGTGGTGGCCGGCAACGAGCGGTTCACCCTCGCGAAGGCGGTCGAGGACAACGGCGCGACGTTGATCGGCAAGGCGATCTGGAAAAAGTACGGCAAGTGGCCTGTCTATTCCAAATTCTTCGACAACATGGGGCCGATTCCCCATCACATGCACCAGAGCGCCAAGCAGGCAAAACTGGTCGGCCAGGAGGGCAAGCCCGAGTCCTATTACTTCCCCCCCCAGCACAACAACGTGGGAAACAATTTCCCCTACACCTTCATGGGTCTCGAGCCGGGCACGACCAAAGCGCAGGTCCGCAAATGTCTGGAGGATTGGAATAAGGGCGACAATGGCATTCTCGATTTGAGCCGCGCGTATCGCCTAAAGCCTGGCACCGGCTGGCTCATCCCGCCGTGCATTCTCCATGCGCCCGGCTCGCTCTGCACCTACGAGCCGCAATGGGGCAGTGATGTGTTCGGCATGTATCAGAGCCTTGTTGAGGGTCGCGAAGTGCCGTGGTCTCTCCTCGTCAAGGACATGCCCAAGGCGAAGCACAAGGACCTCGACTTCATCGTGGACCAACTCGATTGGGAGGGGAACACGGACGAGAACTTCAAGGACAACCACTACCTCGAGCCGGTGCCGGTCGCGGACACCCGCGGCGAAGGGTTTGTGGATCGCTGGATCGTCTATGGCAAAGTCGCGGGCGAGCAACTGTTTACCGCGAAGGAATTGACCGTCAATCCGGGGGTTAAGGTCACCATTAAAGACACCGGCGCGTACGGTCTCATCTGTGTGCAAGGCAGCGGCAAAATCAACGGCCTGCCACTCAATAGCCCCAAATTGATCCGCTTCACCGAGCTGACCGAGGACGAGTTTTTCTGCACGGAGGACGGTGCCAAGGCGGGCGTGACCTACGAAAACACCAGC
>CAZMLP010001183.1:0-2442 GCA_964566745.1 uncultured Verrucomicrobiota bacterium
GATCATCATGTCCCGCACGCAAGGGATTGGCGGGATCACGCCGGAATTGGCCGTCGCCGCCAGTATTACCGGACCGATGCTTCGCGCGGCGGGTGTGAATTACGATCTCCGCAAGGTCGATCAGTACGGCATTTACAGCCGGTTTGATTTCCGAGTGCCGCTGGGCGAGCACGGGGATGTCTATGATCGGTATATGATTCGCGTGCTTGAAATGCGCGAGTCCATCAAGATCACGCGCCAGGCGTTGAAGGACATTCCCGCGGGGCCGATTGTTGACCCCAAGGCAAAACTGCGCGGCTTCCGTCCGAAGGCGGGCGAGGCATACGGTCGCATTGAGGCGCCGAAGGGGGAACTTGGGTTTTATTTGATCAGCGATGGCAGCCCGAACCCGTATCGTTATCGGGTCCGCCCACCGAGCCTCATTAACCTGACGATCCTGGAGGACATGTGCCTGGGGCGCACGGTGGCGGATGCGGTGGTGATTCTTGGCAGCGTGGACATCGTGCTCGGCGAGGTGGACCGGTGAGCGCCCGCGTACAAAATCTTTTGTCGCTTGTCAGCGCGGCGACGCGAGTTTCATAGTAGCGCATGCTCGGCACCGGCATATTGAAAGGCATGGTCGAGACGGCGAGGAATTTCGCCGGCAGTTACGTCGGCGAGGAGCGCCTTACGACCGTTCAATATCCCGAGGAGCGCCTGCCCGCGAAAGAGAACGCGCGCCAATTTCCATTCCTCGTGTTCGACACGAGCGATCCGGCGGCCGGTCTTCGTTGCGTCGCCTGCCAGATTTGCGAGAAGGAATGCCCGCCCCAATGCATTTACATCGAGAAGAGCAAGGACAAGAAACCGGATTACGTGGGGAAGCCGCAGTTTTATCCGGCGGTTTTTGATATTGACGTCTCGGTCTGCATGAGCTGCCAGATTTGCGTCGAGGTCTGTCCCTTCGAGGCAATCAAGATGGACACCGAGTACGAGTTGAGCAACACGGACCGCTTCGGCGCGCTTTTGCTGCACAAAACCGATCTCGCCAAGTCCAACGGGTATTATCACCGGATTCATCCGACCGAGGCGACCGAGGTGGACGAGCGGCTCGCGGCAGAAAAGGCGAAAGCCGAAGCCAAGGCCAAGGCGGATGCCGAGGCGAAAGCCAAAGCTGCTGCTGAGGCCAAGGCGAAAGCGGCCGCTGCCGCAGCCGGTGGAACGCCAGCCGCTCCAGCAACACCAGGTGCCGCCACACCCGCCGCTCCGGCGAAGTCTGCCGTGGCCAATTCGCCGGAATCTGCCACCGCCCCAGTAAACGCCGTAGCGCCTGTCGCCAAACCGGCCCAGCCCGCGCCAGCCGCGGCCAAGCCGACGGAATCACCTTCAACTGGTGAAGGGGCTCGCCATGTTTGACCAGATTTTTGTCGATCTGAAGCACTGGATTCTCGAGTGGCTGCCCCTCGGGATAAGGCCGATTGCCTCGGCGGTCCTGTCGATTGCGCCGATCATGATGGCATTCCCCGCCTTGTTCGCGCTCACCACACTGGTGGAGCGCAAAGCGCTCGGGCGCATCCAGAATCGTTACGGTCCCAATCGCGTCGGCCCGTTTGGCATTTTTCAACCCGCGGCGGACGGGCTCAAAACCTTGACCAAAGAGAATATTGTTCCGCGCGACGCGGACCGGCTGGTCCATTTCCTGGCTCCGCTGGCCTTGGTAATTCCAGTTTTTCTATCTTATTCCGTCCTGCCCATTGGCCGGAATATGGTGGGCCTTGATCTCGACGCGGGACTGCTTTTCTTTTTCGCCGTTGGCGCCGGGACCGAGCTGGCCGTCTTTATGGCCGGATGGTCGAGTCGCAACAAATACGCCCTCCTTGGCGCCATGCGCGGCATTGCCCAAATGGTCAGTTATGAGTTGCCGTTGATTCTCTCGGCTGTCCCCGTGGTGATGATGGCCGGCTCGCTCTCGACGGTGCAAATTGTCGAGGCGCAGGGTGGGGGAATCGAAAACTGGTTTGTGGCCACACCTTGGGGACTCGCCGGTTTTCTTCTGTTCTTCGTCGCCGCAACCGCCGAATCGAACCGCACCCCGTTCGACCTCCCTGAAGCCGAATCGGAATTGATCGCCGGCTATTTCACCGAGTATTCCGGCTTTAAGTTCGCCCTCTTTTTCCTGGGCGAATATCTCGGGCTCTTCGCCATCAGCGGTCTCGCCATCTCGCTTTATCTGGGGGGCTGGCAGGCTCCCGCGCCGTTTCTTGAAATCATCCCGTCCTGGGCTTGGTTCTTTATCAAATTGTCGGGATTTATCCTGGTCTTCATCTGGCTGCGGGGCACCTTGCCGCGCCTCCGCATGGACCAATTGATGGGGCTGGCCTGGAAGTTCATGTTGCCGCTGGCTTTGATTAACGTGCTCAACGTCGCGCTGTGGCGTTTTCTCGGCCCGGGCTTTTTGCGCTG
>CAZMLP010001184.1:0-5538 GCA_964566745.1 uncultured Verrucomicrobiota bacterium
GTGGTGCATGAAAAGCTCCAGGGCTCGAACGACGTGACGATCCGCCTGCTCGGCAAGGGCGGCACGGTCAAGATGGTCCAGGGTGGCGCGATCACGGTCGGCGCTCGCGTCAAGGGCGCGAGCGGCGGCAAAGTCGTCACCGAGGGGACCGGCGCCCGCCGCGCGCTGGGCATCAAGATCAGTTCCACCGCGAACGGCGCGGATGGCGACGTGATCGAGGTCATCGACGTCGTTGAGCCGTTCACCGCGTAACCACCCCAACATTCATCCGCGCCAAACACTTTTTAATCCATGAAATCCACCGCGACAGCCAATCCCATTCTCACTCAACTGGCGGTCAAGTGCATGCAGGATCCCGCCGGTTTCGTCGGCCTGCAGCTCTTCCCGCTGTTTCTCACCGCCGAGCAGAGCGCCTCGTATTTTGTCATGAACGAGGAGAATTTCCTGAACATTCCGCGCAACATTCAACGCGGCCCCGGCGGCTCCTACAGCCGCTCGCTGATGAAGATCAGCGATGACAGTTACAACTGCCGCGAGTTCGGCCACGAGGAGCCGGTCGATGACCGCGAGCGCAAGAAATACGCGAACTCGTTCGACGCCGACCAGGCCGCCGTCAACCGGCTGGTCAACATCATCCGCTTCAACCACGAGGCGCGCGTGCGCGACCAGGCCACCAGCGGCGCCGTGCCGACCAGCTCGCCCTCCACCAAATGGGATGCCGGAGGCAGCACGCCCATCGCGGATGTGGAGACGGCCAAATCCGCCATTCGCAAAGGTTGCGGCCTGCCCGCGAATGTGATGATCGTGAACATTGACGTGTTCAACGTCCTGAAGGAGCACACAACCATTGTCGGCAAAATTCAGTACGCCGAGCGCGCCATCGTCACGCCGCAAATCCTCGCCGCGATCTTCGGCGTGGACAAATTCCTCGTGGCGGGCGCGGTCGAGAACACGGCGAACGAGGGCCAGGCGCTCAGCCCGTCATATCTCTGGAGCGACAGTGTGGTGCTCGCCCACGCCGAGACGGCGCAGGACCTGATGGCGCCGAACTTCGGCCGCACCTTCGCGTGGATCGGCGAGACCGGCCCCGACGGCGTGCTCGTCGAGACGTATCGCCAGGACCAGATCCGCTCGGACGTGCATCGCGGCCGCCAGGATGTGGACGAGAAAATCATCGGCGCGAAGTGCGGGTATCACCTGAGCAACGTGCTCGCCGCCTAACCAGGCAGGGACGCCCCGCCGGGGCGTCCGCCTCCCCTTTCCATCCCATGCCCACCCTCACTGAAAGTGACCTGAACGTCTCGCAACTGGAAATCGACCAGTTGAAGGCGGCGCTGGCGAACAACGGGATTGCCAACGCGTTCCCCAACACCATCGCCGAGCAACTCGCCAAGGTGGACGACTACACGCTGGGATGGGAGATCGAGGACACGCGCTTCCTGCGCCTCGCGCGCTCGCTGGTGCTGCACCGACTCTGGTCGCTGACCGGGCCGGTGCCGCCCAACCACCAGACCAATTATGACGAGGCCATGCGCGAGCTGGCGGAGATTCGCGACGGCAAGTTTCCAGGCTTGAAGCGCGTTGATCCGCCGCCCTCGAGCCTCGCGGAAACCGCCGCAAAGTGGGGCAGCACCGCCAATCGTTTTTCCAGGTAGGGACGCCTGCCGGGGCATCCCAGGCGGACCTCGCAACGCGAGGTCCCTGCCACGAACCACGCGTTAAAAAATGATCAACCCATGAGTTTTATTCCGTCCAGCGACCTGCTTGCCGCGCTGAAACCACGCCTCGCCGAGTTGACGCTCCCGGCGCCGTTCGTGTCCGCCCCGGCGTTTGACAAGGTGGAGATTTTTCGCGAGGCGGATGTGCCAAAGGCGATGCAAGAGTTGCGGCTGTTCGCGAGCCGCCTCTGCCTGCTGGTGCCGGACGGCAACGAGTACGAGCCGGGCGTCGAGGGCCGCGTCCTGTTGACGCGTTGCCACCGCAAGCTGGTGATCCTCCTCGCGGACAAACAACCGGCCCGGCCGCAGGAGGCCAGCACCGGCAGCGCGACGACGCCCGGCGCGCTGCTCCTGGCCGAACTCGTGGAGGACACACTAACGGCGCGGCCGGTGATCGCCGAACCCGCCTATTGCGAAATCCTTTCCGCCGAGCCGGCCACAATCACCGATGAAAATTCCCAGCCGGGTCGGGTGGCCTGGATCATCGAGGCGCGAATCTTCGCCGGCGTGACCAAGGCGAGTTTGACGCGATAAAAAGTGAACCGGATTTCCAATCGCTTTTTTCGCGACCGAAAGATCGCGCACCACAAAAACCAAATCCCGAAAAACGGAAAGCAAATGAACAGGAATCCACAGAGCATACGGAGGACTAAGGGGAGGGAAGATCCCTTCTCTGCGGCCTCTGTATTCTCAGTGGCTAACCCGCAAATCCAACCGCTCTATGGCAAACCATCATCTTGATCTCAACAAACCACTCCGCGAGGTGGACGGCTCGGAGGCCGGCGCCGACCCGCTCTCCAAATGGCTCGCGACGATGCTGAAGTCGTCCCGCTCCGGCGACGCGGTGAAATACCTTGACTGGGCCATCGAGCTAACGAAGAGCGGCAAGCTCGAGCTCGACACCGCCGATTTCGATCACCTCCGCGACTTCGTGAAAAACGACTCAACCATTGTGGCGCTGGTCAAAGGCCAGTTGCTGAAAGAATTCATCGCCGCCAAGGGCTGAGCCAGCCCGGCCACTTGCGGCCGGCCAACCTGATTCAACTCACTAATCATCACTAACCACTCCCTACCTCTCCTATGTCTGAAACATATCCCCACAACCTGGACGCCCTGGTGCTCGGCACCGGCGAGTTTTATTTTTCAACGGGCGCCACCAGCGCGGCCCAGGCCCAAAGCTTTGGCTATCGCAGCGTCGGCAACGTCAACGTGCTGGCCCCGAAGCCGACCATCGACAAATACGACCACGAGGGCAGCTACCGCGGCAAACGGATCATCGACAAGACTTACGCGGTCAAGGCGCTCCTCGAGTACTCTGTCGAGGCGGACGAGATGAGCCGCCAAAATCTGGTTCTCGCCCTGGGCGGCAACCCGACCCTGGAGTTCACGCAACCCGCGCGGACGGCGGCGAACGGGGATATCATCACGGGCCAAGCCAAACTGTGGTACGACCTTCAGATCGGTGGCGTCACCGTGCGGGAAGTTTCCGCCGTCACCTTGCTCAGTCCCGCCACTGGCACGGCTGTCACGGCGGACGCGAGCACCGACAAAATCACACTGGCCAGCCACAACTTCACCGCCGGCACACGGGTCGTCTTTGGTGGCACAACGGTTCCCACCGGTTTGGCGGCGGCCACCGCTTATTACGTCGTGTCTCCCTCCACCAACGACTTCAAGGTGTCCGCCACGGCGGGAGGGTCGCCGATTGACCTGACTAGTGCTGGCTCCAGTGTCACTGTCTCGCGAGTCCTCGAGCCGGACACGGATTATTTGTTCGACGGGAAGATGGGCAAAATCCGGTTCCAGCACCACTTGTACGACAACCAGCCGATCCTGCCCCTCATCACAGCGCGCGCGGTGGCGCAGGACATTGATTACTCGGCCATGTTCGGCCTCACCCCGTTGCAGAATCTGGTCACGACGGGGTTCGCCAAGATCGCCATCTTTGACGACACGGCCCCCAACAAGATGGTGTATTACCACGAGGCATTTGGTTGCCAGGTGTTCCTCGACTCGCTCGAGGCGTCGGACGGCAAAAAGACCGGCTCCATCAAGCTCACCGTCCGTGTCGATCCCAACAACCTCGGCACCATCTGGACGGCGGAGGACCATTAATCCCGATTTGTCATGAGTGATTCCATCACCACACTCCTCGGCGGCTTCGAGATGGAGGCCGCCAAATTCGACGGCACGCGCGAGACCGTGAAAGTGCGCCAGTTGCCGGTGCGCGACCTGCCGAAGTATCTCAACGTTTATCAAAACGAGGCGGCCACCGTGGAGCTGTTCTGCGCCAAAGACTCCGGCTGGGCGGACCAGCTCGCGCCGGAAAGCTTCGAGGCGCTGCTGGCCGCCGGCGAGAAACTGAACCTGGATTTTTTATCCAGATACGCGGCGCGGCAGCTCGCGCGGAACGAGCGCCTGCTGCCGGGCTTTCGCGAGAAAGTCATGGGCGACCTGCTCGGCCGGCCGGCGGCCTCCTCGCCGGGCAATCCCTCGCCAGCCACGCCGCCACCCTCGCCGTCCAAACCGGACTGACCCTCGCCCAAGTGTGCGAGCACTCGTTGCCGCAACTGGAACTGCTCGCCACCGCCGCCGCCCGTGACCGTGCCAACCGCGCCCTGCTGACCATGCAAACCAACCATGCCGCCATTGCCGCCTGCGCCTCGAAAGAGGGCCACGCGCACTTCCTCGAGACGCGCGCCGCGCTCCTGGCGCAGGCGGAGGCGCGGGAAGACGCCACAGGGCCGTCACGCAACGGCGCTGAGCAGCGGCGCAAGAACCGCCAGGCCTTCGCCAGCGCGTTGAAACGCAAATCGTGACCGTCATCCATCCGGGCCGGTGGTCCTCACCCGCCGGCCCGGCAAACCCAAAACGCCAATTACATCATGCCCACACCCGTTGATTTGTTGATTCGCGCGAACTCCAGTCTCGCGGATTTGGAGGCCGTCAAACAGGCACTCAGCGACGTCAAGACCCAGGCCACCAAATTGGGGGCGGATATCAGCGGCCAATTGACCCAAGGGTTTGGGCAGGTGAAAAGCGCGGCGACCGGCTTGGTCACCGATTTGCAGGGCAAGGTGGACGGGGCCGCCGCGCAGCTTAACAAGCTGCCCGGCGAGGTCGCAAAGTCCGCCAACAAGGCCATCAAGGACGCGCTCGGCTCCGCGAACCAAACCGTCACCCAGTTCACGCAGTCGCTCGGCGCCTCCGTGAACCAGTCCGTTGCCACCACGCTCGCCTCGGCGGGCCAGAGTGTGAACGGTTACGCCGACTCGCTGGCCAATTCGGCCAAGAGCGCGATCACCGCGACCTTTGGTCCGGCCGGAGACCAGGTCAACCAGATGGTGGACAAGTTGACCGCCGCTGTGAAAACGAGCGTCGGCAACGCGTTGACCCAGGCGACAGGCATGGTCACGAACTTGACGCAATCCCTGGTGGACAAGGTGCAAACCACCGCATCGACGGCGCTGAAGGCCGCAGGTGACACGGCGCTCAACTGGGTGAAGGAGGCAAAAAGCCAGGCCGCCACGGTAATCAAGGACATGACCGAAAAGGTCACTGGCGTGGTCAAAGATCTCACCGAGAAGGCAACCAACGCCATCAGCGGGCTGGGCGAAAACGCCACGGGCATTCTGGGAAAACTCAAGGGAGCGCTAACCGCTGAAGTCCCGTCGAGCGTGGGCATCGCCGTGTATTTGGCGGCAGCTTTGGTGACCGTCAAAACAATCATCGAGGCATATCAATCCGCCAAAGCTCTCATTGAGGGAAAAGGGAATCGTGCGGATGTGGCGGGCAACAACTCCACGCGAGAGGCATCGAT
>CAZMLP010001185.1:0-3361 GCA_964566745.1 uncultured Verrucomicrobiota bacterium
AAGACGGTCTCCAACATTTTCGCCCGCCAGGAACCCACGATCCAAATCGAGTCCCAATTCTCCTCGGGTGATTTGGTGGTCACCAACACCGGCGGTTATGTCACCGGCGCCAGCGGCCGGCTCGGGCTGGGTTGGGCCGAGCCGCCGGAGCAGATGACCACCGGTCAAACGTACCAAATGACACTCACGCCCGACCCCACGACCTCCAAGCCAACGGATGGCAGATCTTCCACCTCCCCGGCGCCACCCCGCCGGTTGTACGGGGACGTGGACATTATTCCCTATGACTTCTCGGACAATTTCGCCGTGATCGGTTACTTCGAGGAAGGAAAGGGGTGCGGTTTTGACCGGTGCTACGCGCTGAAGCAGCAGCCAATCACGCGGGTAATCACCGCCGGCGCGGACGAGTTCAATGTCAGCGTCCGGTTAACCGCCTATGGCGGCCTCACCTTTGGCGGCAACGGCGAGCGGCACGCCACCGTGACGTGGAAATATGTCCGTAAATAGCGCTGGAGGTTAATCCGGCTTTGAATGGCCGTTGGCGGACGCGGGAGCAGGGGCGGGCGACAATGCCAGCGCCTCGCGCACGGACGCCAGCAAGCTCCACACATCGAAAGGCTTGGTGAGGAACACCGGCTTTGGGCCGGTTGGCGTTCCCTGAAAATGGTCCCGCTCCAGCCAGCCGCACATCACCACCACCCGCGCCGCCGGATGAACCCGGGCGAGCGCGCGCAATGTGGCCGGGCCGTCCAGCACCGGCATCACGGCATCCACCAGCACCACGCGCAAGGTGGCTTGGTAGCTGGCGCACAGCCCCACGGCGGTGGCGCCATCGGCAGCCACCAGGGCTTGATAACCGTGGCGCTCCAGGGCGGTCTGGCAAATCTGGCGAATCGCCGGCTCGTCATCCACCACGAGCACGAGTTCGCCCTTGCCGCGCGGGATTTGTCCCGGCTCCGGCGCGGCGGCTTGCTCTGGCTCCTCGACCGCCGGCAGGCTCACATGAATGCGGGTTCCTTTGCCGGGCACGCTCTCCACTTGCACAAACCCGCCGTGGCTTCGCACAATGCCCAGCGCGGTGGAAAGTCCCAGTCCGGCGCCGCTGCCCGCGGGCTTTGAGGTGAAAAATGGCTCAAAAATCTTGCCCGCCACCTCCGGCGGCATCCCGCGCCCGTTGTCCGCCACCGTCATTCGCATGCAAGGGACCGGCTTCATTCCCGGCGGGAAAAATGGCGCGGCCTCCGCGGCCGGAATGGCCCGCGCCTCCAGACTGATCACGCCGCCATCCGGCATGGCCTCGCGGGCATTAAGGCAGAGGCTCATCAACACCTGCCGCAATTGGGCGGAATCACCCCGCACCAAAGGCAGGCCGGCGGGCACCCGGGTCTCCACCCGGATCGAGCGCGGGAATGTTTGCTCCAGGGTCTGCGCCACCTCTCGCATCAAATATTTTAACTGCAGCGACTCCCGCTCGCCCTCGCCGCCGCGCGCGAACATCTGCAACTGGCGCAGAACCGTCGCGCCCTTGCGGGCCGCTTGCACGGAGGCCTTCAACAACGCGCGGCCGGTCTCGCTGGTGATTTCCTCCTCCAGCATTTGCGCCGCGCCCATCACGGGAGTAAGGCAGTTGTTCAGGTCGTGGGCCACGCCACTGGCCAGGGTGCCAATGCTGTGCAACCGGTCGATTCGCGCCTGCTCGGTTTGGGTTTTCCGCCGCCCGGCGACGTCCCGCAACGTGAGCTGCACGCCGTTTCGTTCCTCCAAGGGAAACAGCCCGGCGGAAATCTCGGCGGGAAACGGCTCGCCATTGAACCGGACGAAGGTTGCCTCCAGGTCGCATCTGGTCTCGCGCCCCTCCAGCAACGCCTGGAGACGTTGCTTGAAAGCTGCGCCTTCCATGGTTGGGATCAGCGCCGTCAACACCATTCCGGCCAGGGACCGGTCCGCGGGCGCGGCCAGCAGGGAGCGGGCGACGCGATTAATCAGCCGGATTTCCAGGCGCTCGTCCACAATGATGATGCCGTCCGGCGACAGCTCGATGATTGGCTCGGCGCGGGAGCGCTCTTCGAGCGAGCGTCGGTAACGGTGCAGGCGGGTAATGGTTCGCAACCGGGCCCGCAACTCCGCGCGGTCCACCGGCTTGGTCACGAGATCGTCCGCCCCGGCCTCCAAAGAAAGCCGGCGAGTCTCCTCGTCACGCGTTTGGGCCAGGGCCAGGACAGGCGTCTCGGCCAGGCGCGGGTTCTCGCGCAACCGGCGGCACACCTCGTGACCGGTCATGCCGGGCAGCGTCAAGTCGAGCAGGATCACGTCCGGCCGGAGCAGCGCCGCCTTGTCGAGCGCGGCGGGGCCGTCTGCGGCCAGGGCAAGGCGATAGCCCTCGTGGAGGAGCAGGGCCTCGAGCCCGTGCCGGCTCGCGGCCTCGTCATCCACGATCAATATCAAACTCTTGCCGTCCGTGTTGGCAGTCACAGGAGTCAAATGGCCAAGGCAACAACAGGCCGGGGGCGAGGCAGGTTCGCCGTGTCCGGCCATTTGGCCACCTTGAATATACTCAGATTTTTGTTTTGCGCGACACCCGACCCGTTGGAATTTCCACGCGGGGGTCCGATACAACCTCCAAACGCAATCGCAATCCAAGAACGATTATCGGCGGCAAACGGCGCGACTTTAGCTAAATTTGCGCGACTTTTTAAATCTGGCGTTGCGGCGAAATCCCCTGGAATTCCCGGTCACGCCACGCAGGCGCGGAAACCGTCGGTCAATTCGGAGCGATCCAGGTTCCTGCCAATAAACACAATCTGGCTTTTGCGGGCCTCGCCCTCGCGCCATTTGCGGTCCAGCTTGCCGTCGAACATCATGTGAACCCCTTGAAACACGAACCGGTTGTCGGCGCCCTTTAGATTCAGGATGCCTTTCATCCGGAAAATGTCCTGTCCCTTGCTTTGCAGCAGCTCCCCCAGCCACTCATTCAACTTCTTGGAATCAATCGCGCGCGACTCCTCGATCCCCACGCTGCCCACCTCCTCGTCGTGATGGTGATGGTGGTGATGATTCCCGTGCTCGTGAACGTGCGCCGGCTCGATGGCCGCTCCGCCCCGACGCAAAGTCATGCCCAGGTCCTCCGGGCATTCGCCAAAGAACAGGGCATAGTCTCCCGGCGTTGGCACATTCAGGGTGAACGCTACTCCCGGCACGGAACAAGCCAGCGCGCGCAATTCCTGTCCGGGTTTTAACTCCTCGCCCGCCGAAATCGCGCGCGGACGAGTGCCGAATAATTCCTCCGCCTCGTGCTCGGCATGATGCAACGCCTCATGGTCATGCCCGGAGAGCGGCAGCAAAGCGCATTTCACCGGGTGAT
>CAZMLP010001186.1:0-2118 GCA_964566745.1 uncultured Verrucomicrobiota bacterium
GCCGACCGGCGGCACGCGAGCGACAGCGCCAAACGCGACGCGTTGTGGGACCTCTACACACCGCCCGGTTTGGTGAAACATTTCCGCGAACTTTTTGCCGAGTTGTCGCCGGAGCTGGTGGTGATTAATTACGCCTATTGCTCGGGATTGGTTGCGGCCCCCGAGTTCGCGCGCGTCACGAAGATCGTCGAAATGCACGACCTTGTGACCCTAAGCGGCGGGATGGCCCGCGCGGCCGCCGCCGAGCTCCCGGCCCCGCCCCTCGCCCCCTCCTCCGTGGCGCTCCGATTTCTGGACGAGCGATTCTACGACCAGCTCGCCTTGACGGCGACCGCCGAGGAATACCGCTGCTATGCGAGCTTCGATGGCGTGAGCGCCATCTCGCCCATTGAGCAAAACCTCGTCAGCCAGCACGCTCCGGGTGTCACCACTGCCTGGCTGCCCGTCGCGTTTCCTGTCCTCCCCGTGGAAAACACCTACGCCGAGGATCCATTGCTGGTCGCCTTCGCGAACCCCTTCAACCTGCAGGGTTGCCTTTATTTCGCCGAGCGCGTCCTTCCCAAGGTGCGCCGCGCCTTCATCGAGTTTCAACTTCGCGTCGCGGGTGACGCGTGCCGTCACCTGGCCCCCACCGACGGTCTCGATTTGCTCGGCTACGTGCCTGACTTGAAACCGCTCTATGCCGCCAGCGCGTTCGCGGTTTGCCCGCTCATCGGCGGGACCGGCCAGCAGGTCAAGATCGTCGAGGCGATGGCTCACGGCCTGGCGGTGGTCACGCTGCGCAATGTGGCGGCCAGCTCGCCGGTCGAGCATGGGGTCAATGGCTTCATCGCCGACGACGCCGAGGAATTTGCGAGCTATGTGATCACCCTCTATCGCGATCCCGCCCTTTGCCGCAAAATGGGCTCGGCCGCGCGCAAAACGATTGCCGAGCAGCATTCCTTCGCCGCCTGGACGCGACGGCTTGGCGACTTGATCAATCGAGCAAACGCCGCCCGGCGCGGGCGCGCGGGCGAGACTGTCCAGCCAGAGGCGGCTGCGCCCCCGGCGCCTGTCACCGCCGCGCCCGTGACAAAAAATCACGTTCAACGGCCGGTTCGCTGGCTGGCTCCGTTCTTCAATCCCAGTGGATATGCAAGCGAGGCAATCAACTTCGTTGTGCCGCTGGCGGGCCGGTTGAATCTCGGCATCCATCATCACAATCGCATTTTCTCGGAGGCCTTTGTCGCCGGCCTCGCGGAGGGCGAGCGCGCCACCTTGTTTCGTTTGCGCGACCATTGCGCCAGCCTGCGGGGGGGGATCGTGATCTCGGAGTCCCCGGCGGACGGATTTGCCCGCCCGGCGGATGCCGAGTACTTGATTGGCCGGACGATGTTCGAGGCCGAGGGACTTCCACCCGGATGGCTCTCGCAGTGCAACCTGATGGATGAGATCTGGGTGCCGAGCCAGTTCAATCTCGAGTCGTTTGCCGCCGCCGGTGTCCCGCGCGAAAAGCTGGTGGTGATGCCGGCAGCGGTGGACGAGACGGTGTTTGATCCCGCCCGCCAGACGCCCCTGGCCTTGCCAAATCGCGCAAAATTCAACTTCCTGGCCATATTTGAATGGACCTCGCGCAAGGGCTGGGATGCCCTGCTCGCCGCGTATCTGCGCGAATTCTCCGCCAGTGACGATGTGTGTCTTTACCTCCGGACCTATCTCATCAACCAGCCGGACGGCGATCCTGCTGCCGCAATCTGGAAGCAAGTGCGCGAATTCGGCGCGACGCTCGGTCTCGGCGACAAATCGTGGCCGCACATCGAGATTCTTGCCGGGCAAATTCCTGCCGCCGACCTGCCGGGACTTTACCGGGCGGCGGACTGCCTCGTCTGCCCGAGCCGGGGAGAGGGCTGGGGACGTCCGCATCACGAGGCGATGATGATGGGACTGCCGGTTATCGCGACAAACTGGAGCGGCAACACGGAGTTCATGAGCGCGGAAACCGCCTATCCGCTGGACTATGATCTCGTCGAAGCAAGCCAGCTGGAGCACGAGCTCTGGCTTTATCGCGGCCATCGCTGGGCCAACCCGCGTGTCGATCATCTTCGTCAATTGATGCGCCACGTCGCGCAACATCCCGAC
>CAZMLP010001187.1:0-2787 GCA_964566745.1 uncultured Verrucomicrobiota bacterium
AGGCGGGCGGGACGATTGCGGTGGCGCGGGATTTTTTGGACGCGGGGCGCGTGGCCGGCGGCCTGGCGGCGCGAGTGATGCGGGGCGAGAATCCAGGCTCGATTCCGTTCGCGATGGTGGCGCGGACCCAGTTGATCCTAAACACCAGGGAGGCAAACACGCTCCAGCTCCGCTTGCCCGACTCGCTGCTGCGCCAGGCGGACGGGGTGATTGATGACACCGGCTTGCACGCCAAAACTGGCGCCCAGGCGCCGGGCAAAGCAAAGCCGTGACCTTCACCGGGCCGGCTTGGCAAGCTCCATCAACGGGGCAATCACCTGGATGGACCGCTCCGGCACATGCAGGCCAATTATCTCCCCTTCCCGCCGCAGAACCAGGTCCACGCGCGCGTCAGGCCTGGATTTGGCGGCGCGGACAAGCAACACCCCGCGCGACTCGCGGCGGAGTTTGGCGTTGGTCCGCCATCCCCGCACATCCTGGCCATCAAGACTGACAAGCACATCGCCGTCGCGAATTCCCGCGTGAAAAGCCGTGCCGTCCTCCAGCACTTGGGCCACCAGGTCATCGCTGTCGGGACCGCGCGGCAGGAACAACGCGCTCCGGTCGTTTTCGAGGGCTTTTGGTTTTTTCGCCGCAGTGGTTTTGGGCCGGACGTACGCGACATTCTGGAGACCGTCCACAATCAGGTCCAGGCGCTTCAGCGCCGCGTAGCCCAGAGTGGCGATGCCGTTGGTCGCGGGCATGAATCGGCGTCGCGACGTCTCCACGCTCACATCCGTCAGCACCAATGGTCCGACCGGGACCCGGCCAGCCCACGCCGCCTCTTGCGCATAGATGCCCAGCGCGGGCGTCCATGCCCCGGCCAAAAAAATTTGGCGGTTGGTCCCGGCGGCTTTCCATTCCCGCCAATACCGGGGCGAGAGATCAACCCCGCCATTTTGTGCTCCGCTGTCCAAATAAATCCACTCGTCGGGCGAGTTTTCCGCGGCAAGCGCGAGCACGCTGGAGTTGGTCACCAGGAGCAGCCGGGTCCAGCCCAGGGCTTCCGCCGGAACCTCGCGCAAAATCTCAAACTGCCCTTTCTCCGCGTCCAGCCGAAGAATGTTGTCACGGATCGCTCCCCATCCCATCAGACCCGCCACATGGGCAATAGGTGGAGCCTCGGCTCCAACCCGGTCGAAATAGGGAGGCAAATCGATGGAGACCAATTGGCCTTTGAGAGCGCTGTGGCGGAAAAAAGAAAAATGAAGGTCAACCGGCGTTTCCGGACTGATCCACATGGGCACGCCGGAAACATTCGTCTGCCACGGCTGAAGGGAAAGGCCAAGCGATTTGGCCGACCGCTTGAACACAACAAACGGGGGGCCGCAACCGGTGTCGAACAATAGTTTCGCGGAATGGCCGTTGATTTTCGCCGGCAAGAAAAAGCCGTCGGCCGACCAAAGAATGCCCGCGGGAAGCGACACCAAAAGGATCAAGAGAAGCATGCCCCGCAAACATGGCGGAGAACGGTGGCGCATGGGTCGAGTCCAGTTCAATCGGTCGCCGCAATTCTTAATTCGGGGCTCAAATCCCCGCAACTTATCCTGAACGCCAAAATAAAAACGGCGGGCATCGCTGCACGCCGTCGCAAAATTAAATCGTCCCCGGACGAGGATCGGCAGCACTCAGAGGCGCTTGATGCGGATCGCGCGGAACGCGACGGGGTCGTTGTGCCCCGCGAACCCGAAGCTGCCGCTGGTGCGGTCCTTGCCCGGATGCGGATGGTTCGCCATGAACTCGGTCACTTTGGAAAGGTCGCAGTCCAGAATGACCGTGCCATTCAATTCCACCCGGATGGTGGAGCCTTTGACGGTGACCTCCTCGTAATTCCACTCGCTCAGCGGCCGCATGTAACCGCGCTGGGCGGCAACCATTCCATAGGCCGACCCGTGATGCTGGCGCGGATCGATGGTTTTGTAGGAGGCATCCTCTCCGTCCAGCACCTGCAACTCGCACATTCCGTCATAAGCGGTGTCTCCCGTCCCGGGATAACGGATCGCCAGGCCATTGTTGCCGGCGGGAGGAAGCTTGAATTCCAGGCGGGCCACGAAATCGCCATACTCCTCTTTCGTGTAAATGGTGCCGCCCTTGTGCGGCTGGCAACGAATGGCGCCATCGACGATCTCGTAATTGTCAATCGGGCCGGCCCAGCCGTTGAAGTTCTTGCCATTGAACACGGACTTGAATCCTTTCTCGTCCCGGGAGCCCAGCAGCTTGTTCGCCTCGGCGGAGGAGATCTCGCGAATGAAGATGTTGCGCCAGCGGATCTCGCCGCCGTGAGTTTGCAACTCGATCGGTCCCTTGGCGGGAACCGGCGTCTTGCGGTCGTAGTAATTCTCGAGGATCGCGTTATCCACCACCTTTTTGCCGTTCAGCCAGACGCTCACGCGCGAGCCCACCATCACGATACGGAATTTGTTCCACTTGCCAAACGGCTTGTCGGCGAGGACGAGCGGGTCTTTGCCCGGCGCCCCGGGGCTGTTGTTCCACAAACCGCCGGAACCCTTGTCCGCGCCGAGGTTGAACTTTTCCTTTTCCGTGGAGTCCCAAATCTGCACCTGCGGCACTCCACGCAGGTAGATGCCCGAGTCGGCCTTCGGCACGGTGCGATACTCCACCAGCAACTCAAAATCACCGTAATCCTTCTCGGTGGTGGCGTAAGCCCCCTTGCCGTCATTAATCAACTCGTCATTCTCCGCGCGCCAGTGCTCGCGCATGGTTTTGGTCCATTTGGCGATCTGTTCC
>CAZMLP010001188.1:0-2348 GCA_964566745.1 uncultured Verrucomicrobiota bacterium
GTCAAAGCCAAATCATTCCGGGCCAAACGGGAACGCGACAGCGCGGGTTAGAATCCCAGCTTCCGCAACTCCACTTCCAACTGCATCTGAAAAGCCTCAATGTCCGCCGGAATCGGCTTGTAAGTCTTGCTCGGCCCCGCCATGCCCAGGCGTCCCATTTGGTCGAGATACCACTCGGCCTTCACACCGTCGCTGAAGGTCACTTTGCCGCTGACGAGCGCGCCGGGACGGGTCACTTGGTCCACAATAATAGAGACGTTCCCCACCGCGTCCGGTGAGATCGGCTCGCCGACCTTCGGGGGCGCGGGCGTTCCCGCGGGCGGGGCCGCCGGGGCGGGCGCGGCCAATGTTTCCGGAACCTTCACTGGCTCGGGGTCCTTGGGCACCAGTTTTAAATCGTCCACCAGCAGCCGCACATCCATGTAAGTGAGCGTCAAGCCAAGCTCGGATGCCAGGCGCTTTTGAATGTCGGCCAGCTTCAGCCCCTCGGCCACCCAGCCGGCCACAGTCTGTTTCTGCGCGTCGTTCAGAGTCATAAAGTGTCGGTCGCTATTCGGCGCGATTGCCCCGGCGGATTCAACCTCAAAAAACCTCGCGGCTCTCCGCCGTTCCAATCGCGGTTTTGCGGTATTTTTCCCTCGCGGTCCGCTTGCGCAAGCTATTCCGGCGCTTCCGCCCTGTCCAGAAGGCCCGGAGACCGCCCTAAACCCCGGACTTTTTTGCGGACAGCCGCACAAAGGGTTTGTTCTCCGCCCGGCTTTTCGGGACAATGCCGCCTCAATGAAAGCCGAACGCTGGGTGCGTATAATACCCGTCGCCCTTATCATGTACACGATCTCGTACGTCGACCGTACGAACGTGTCCCTCGCGCTCGATCCTGGCCTCTCGACCATGATGCGCGACTTGGGGATGGACGACAAAATGAAGGGCAACGCGGCGGGCATCTTCTTCTTCGGCTACGTGCTGCTGCAAATTCCCGGCGGATACCTCGCGAGTCATTGGAGCGCGCGCAAGGTTATTTCCATCTTTCTGGTGTTGTGGGGCATTTGCGCCGTCGGCTGCGGCATGGTCTCGACGTTCAGCCAGTTCCAAGTGATGCGATTCCTGCTCGGGGTGGCGGAGAGCGGTGTGTATCCGGCCACACTGGTGCTCCTGGCGAGTTGGTTTCCACGCGCGGAACGGGCGCGAGCCAACGCTTGCTGGAACCTTTGCCAGCCGCTCTCGGTGGCCTTCTCCGCGCCGCTCACCGCCTGGATGCTCGGCTCGTGGGGCTGGCAGAAGATGATCATGATCGAGGGCGCCCTGCCTTTTATCTGGCTCCCCATCTGGCTTTATTTCATCAGCGATCATCCACGCCAGGCGAAATGGATTTCCGCCGGGGAGCGGGATTACCTTGAGACCACCCTCAAGGCCGAGGCCGCCGCGTCCAACCCCGTCAAACCAGCCCCGATTTGGGAGGCGTTTCTGCAACCAACAGTGCTCGTGATGCTGGTCATTTACTTCCTGCATAACTGTGCCGCGTACGGTTGCATGACCTTTCTGACCGAGGGGTTGAAGGGCTCCGGACGCAAACCCTCCGGCTTGGAATTCGGCATCCTTTTCGCCATCCCTTACATCGTCACCGCCTGCATCATGGTGATCAACTCGTGGCACTCGGATAAAACCGGCGAGCGGCGCGGGCATGTGGCGGTCGTTTACGTCATGAGCGGCCTGAGCCTGATTCTGAGCGTGCAGGTAAAGGAGTATTCTTTCTGGCTTTCTTATGTGTTTCTTTGCCTGGCGATTCCCGGTCCTTTCGCCGCGCTGGCGCCGTTTTGGGCAATTCCGTCCGAAACCATGCCGCGCCGGGTGATGGGATCCGTCATGGGTCTTGTGAACGCCATCGGCAACTTGGGCGGGTTTCTCGGTCCTTTTATCGTCGGCGCGTTGAAAAAACAGACCAACGGCGTCGCAATCCCCTTCTCGATGCTCGGCGTGTTTTTGTTGATGGCGGCTGGTTTGGCCTTCCTTTTGCCAAACACCAAAACCGCGCCGATTCGGAAGTAGCCAAGGCATTTCAGCCCGCGAAAGTCTCCCGCAAAACCCGCGATCCGCGGCATGCGAGGCACGCGTTCTGCTTGTTTCCATCGCCTGTGCCGCGAAAAGCGCATTGTGGCGGGCAGGCTGTTCCCGTTAATTTTCTTCGAGAGGCTACAACAGCGGATTGCGGATGATGACAGCGGATGGGGCACTCCGGCATTCATGGCCGTGGCACGAGCGGTCGGCGGGCTTTACGCTGATCGAGCTGCTGGTTGTCATCGCGCTTGTCACTGTGCTCGCCGGGCTGCTCCTGCCCGCGCTGACGCGCG
>CAZMLP010001189.1:0-2199 GCA_964566745.1 uncultured Verrucomicrobiota bacterium
TCATCCAAAGCAATTACAACGGCTTCGGCTCGGACGTGGTCGCGGACGGAACCGGGTTCGCGCTGCAAAATCGCGGCGGCCTGTTTAGCCTGCAGCCGGGAAACCCGAATGTGATCGCGCCGTGGAAGCGCCCGTTGCACACGATCATCCCCGCGTTCATGACGAAGGGGGAGACGCGCATCGCATTCGGGATCATGGGCGGCTGGAACCAGTCCCAGGCACACGCGCAATTCGTCGCCAACGTGGTGGACCATTCCATGAACGTGCAGGCCGCGCTGGAGGCGCCCCGGTTTACCAAGATGACCTTTCACGGATGCGACGTGCGCGTGGAGTCAGGCATCCCGGAGGAAACACGAGCGGACTTGGCCGCAAAGGGGCATGAACTTAAAGTGTTGGGGCGCTATGCCTCGGACATGGGGGGTGGGCAGGCGGTGATGCGGGATTTCTCGACCGGCGTGAATTTTGCCGGGTCCGATCCGCGTAAAGATGGCGCTGCGATTCCCGAGCCGAATGTGAGGAAATAATCTGAATGCCAATCGTCAAGTAGCCAACGGTTGCCGCCTTTTTCACTCTGACTTTCGGAGAAGCAATTGCGAAGCCAACGGCAGTCCGTGGCGATATTGAAGATCATTGGTTCAATCATTCCTCAGAGCAAAACCAAGCATTGCTCTAGGCACGCGACCTAACATCACACCAGTACCAAGCACACACATATAAAGAGAACCCACTCCAGCTGCGGATCCAAAGATAACGCCCAGGCTGATCGCAGTTTGCCAGTTTCCAAATAGGGGTTCACCAAACGTCGCGAGGCCTAAAAAACGCGAGATTAAAATCAAGGTGGATGCGGCAGCTGCCACGAGGCCAAAGAGACGGAATCCGTAAAATCGATATTTCGCCCCGCATGCCTTCGCCTCATACAACAAGAAGAGGAGAGCAACCACCGCGCAAATTGACTCAAGTGAAATGCTCAATTTACGATATTTAGCTGAATTGGCGAAAGATGGCTCAGTGCGGCTTTGAAGTCCATTGTGTTACCGACCCACGTGTTTGATCCACCGTGTAACCTTTTCCGGCTCTCATTGATTCCCGTGCCGCATCAATGGCCTAGACCATCTCTGGGCTTTCGTCAGTTTCTCGCAATTCCATCTCCTCAAGTCGTCGCCGTAATTCTTCTCTTTGGGAACGCTCGAGTTTCGGAAGCTCTTCGAGAATCGCCACGATGCTCATGTGTTGACCCTGCACGGCGATGGCGGGGAGAGCAAGACAAGCCGGTGGGGTTACATAGGCCATTCTTTTCACGTTCCCGGACGCGCCAGCGGCGCGTCCCTACCAGTCAAAAATTGGCCGCGCGACGAAGTTGATAGGGCGAATGGTTCGGGCACGCCTTTTCCGCTTTGCAGACTTATGGTCCCGAACCATAATTTCCTCATGGACAAAGACAGAGTGGCCGAGATTCTCCAAGAGATCGGCGTTTTGCTCGAGTTGAAGGGCGAGAACCCGTTCAAGACCCGCGCGTACGCCAACGCCGCGCGCGCGCTCGAGTCGTTGAGCGAGCCTCTGGAAAAGCTCGTGGCGGAGAAGCGGCTGGGCGACATCAAGGGCATCGGCGAGGCGTTGCAGGAAAAGATCACTCTGCTCGTCACCACCGGCGAACTGGTTTATTACACGGAATTGAAGGCATCCGTACCGGCGGGAATGGTGGCGATGCTGGGCATTCCCGGGGTCGGGCCGAAAAAGGTGAAGACGCTCAACGACAAGCTGGGCATCACCACCATCGAGGAGTTGGAGGCCGCTTGTAAAGAGGGCAAAATCGCGGTGCTCGACGGTTTTGGGGAGAAGACGCAAACTAAGATTCTGGAGGGGATTCAGTTTCATCGCACCTACGCGTCGAAGCATCATCTCAGCTCGGCGTTGGAGGCGTCCGAGCCGATCCTGGAGCGCCTGCGCGAGCATCCGGATGTGATCCGTTGCAGCCTCGCGGGCAGCACACGCCGTTTCAAAGAAACCATTGGTGACATTGATTTTCTGGCCTCGTCCAAAAACCCCGGCGCGGTGCTCGATTTCTTTGTCTCGCAGCCCGGCATCCTCAGCGTGAGCGCCAAAGGCGACACCAAGGCGAGTGTGATATTGCAGGGCGGCATCCAGGCCGACTTGCGGGTGGTGAGTGACGCGGAATTTCCCTTCGCGCTGGCCTATTTC
>CAZMLP010001190.1:0-15634 GCA_964566745.1 uncultured Verrucomicrobiota bacterium
GGGGATCACGGTAAACAAGAACACCATTCCGTTCGAAACCCGCTCGCCGTTCCAAGCCAGCGGTATTCGCCTGGGCACGCCCGCCGTGACGACGCGGGGCATGAAAGAGGGCGAAATGGCTGCGATTGCGGACATGATCAGCGAGGTTTTGCTGGACATCAATAATGTTGACGCGGCGCGCAAGGTTCGCCAACGTGTGCGTGAATTAACCGCAAGTTACCCCTTGCCGTACTGAGTTAACCGGCTCGGTCCCCACGCAATCCCCGTTGGATTGCCCGGATTTGAACATGTCCTCTCGTCTGGTGGACTAACAGGCATCATCCTTGCTGTCTCTTTACGCCCGGTTAACCGCGAGTTTGAATTTGTTGTACTTTTGTTATGCCACGAGTAGCCAAGAAACCGGCCGCGAAGCCGCGCGCCACCAAGGCCAAAAAGGAAGAGAGCCTCTTTCCCGAGCAAACCGCCGAGGAAGTTGAATCCTCGACTGCCGCCACGCCCGCGCCCGCGGAACCCGCCGCCGAGCCAGTGGCCGCCGCGCCCGCGCCGGTGGAAGAGGCGCCCGCCGAGCCTCCCGCACCCGCTCCCGAACCGGAGCCTGCCGCGGCCCGCGCCCCTGAGCCAAAACCGTCGCCTTTGCCCCCGGTAAACAAACCGGTTCCGTCGCAGCGGCCTCCACAGAATCAACGGCCCAATCAAGGCCAGCATCCAAAATCTCCGCCTCCCGCCCCGGCAGCCAAGCTCTCCTCCTCTTCCGAATTGCGCCCGCCGACGTCGGCCACGGTGATTGACGACGAGGAAATCCAGGCCCCGGTCAAGCCGAAGTCCGCCACCCCCCCGCCACCTGCCGACGGCGGCAAGGCGATCAACATCAGCCAGCTCCAGGCCATGTCCATGAGCGAGCTGACCGTGATCGCCAAGGGGATGGAGATCGAGAACTTCGGCACGATGAAGAAGCACGAGGTGATCTTCCACATCCTCCAGAAGAACGCCGAGCGCAGCGGCATTCTTTTCGCGGAGGGCGTGCTGGAGATTCTGCCCGAGGGATTCGGGTTTCTCCGCTCCCAGAGCTTCAATTACCTCCCGTGCCCCGAGGATATTTACGTCTCGCCGTCCCAAATCCGCCGGTTTGACCTGCAGACCGGTGACCTCGTCGCCGGCCAGATTCGCCCGCCGAAGGAGAAGGAGCGTTTCTTCGCCCTGCTCAAGGTTGAGGCCGTGGACAAGGAGGATCCGGACAAGGCGAAGGACAAGACCCATTTCGACAACCTCACGCCGCTCTTCCCGAACAAGCGGATTATCCTTGAGACCGCGTCGGACGAGCCGTCCACCCGCGTGCTCGATTTGGTCTGCCCCATCGGCAAAGGCACGCGCGGTTTGATCGTCGCGCCTCCTCGCACGGGCAAAACGGTGCTGCTGCAAAAGCTCGCCAACGCGATCATCAAGAACAACCCCGAGGTTTATCTCATCATTCTGCTGATTGACGAGCGCCCCGAGGAAGTGACGGACATGGAGCGCACCTGCAAGCCGGCCGAGGTCATCAGCTCGACCTTCGACGAGCCGCCGGAGCGCCATGTGCAGGTGGCCGAGATGGTGATCGAGAAGGCCCGCCGCATGGTGGAGCACAAGAAGGATGTCGTCATCCTCCTCGACTCGATCACCCGCCTTGCGCGCGCCTACAACACGGTGCAGCCGCACTCGGGCAAAATTCTCTCCGGCGGTGTGGACGCGAACGCGCTCCACAAACCGAAGCGTTTCTTCGGCGCCGCGCGCAACATCGAGGAAGGCGGCTCCCTCACGATCATGGCCACCGCGCTGGTGGACACCGGGTCGCGCATGGACGAGGTCATCTTTGAAGAGTTCAAGGGGACCGGCAACATGGAGGTTCATTTGGACCGCCACCTCGTCGATCGCCGCATCTTCCCGTCGATCAACGTCGAGCTTTCCGGCACGCGCAAAGAGGAGTTGCTCTACCATCCGCAGGAGTACGCGAAGGTGGTGGTGCTCCGCCGCGCGCTCACCGGCGTCCCGCCAGTCGAGGCGATGGAACTGCTGCTCGCGCGCCTCAAGAAGACGCGCAGCAACATCGAGTTCCTCCTCTCGATGAACATGGGCTGAGGCCCGTTGCCAGATTTCGATCAGACCGCGCGGCGTTGAAAGATGCCGCGCGGTTCTGTTTTCGGCGTCCAGTCCCCCCTTTTTCGTTCGGGGTATCCCGGCATAAATTGGAGCGGGGACAACTCGTATCATCTTGTACAGTGCCCGTCAGGTTGCTAGGAACGGACACCATTCCAAAGAGAATGGAGTGTGGGTGTTTCGACCGGCCAGTCCTTGACTGGAGTGGCAACTGACCAAACACTTCGCCAAATTCGCGCCGAACGCCGGCGGGGAAATCAGCATAAAGGATGTGGCACATGAACACGGCCATCGAAATTCATGATTCAAGAGTTGGCGGAATCGAGGAAGTGGACGGCCTGGTGATTGTCCATTTCCTGCCAGCCTATCTCCATCAATCAAAAGGTCGTCCCGGGGTTGATTCCGGAACTGGTTGGGTGCAGGAAGCCCGGTTGATTTTTACGGATGCGTCTGTCAGTGGCAATTTGCCAGCCTGGCCCTGTGATTCAATGAGTGGCGAGATGATCACGGGTTGCGAACGGCACGACAATTCGATTCCCGTGCCTCTGGAGGCCACAAAGCTCACCGAGTTACGCCTGACCTGTGACTCTGTTCACTCTGTCACGATCATCGGCCAAAGCATCAAACTGGAGCTGATAGGCGAACCAAGATACGTGGAGGATTTTCCTGGTCACAAGCCCTGCGCCTAGCAAACGCCGAAGATCACGACCATCTCTGCGTACAAGTTTATGCCCCAGCTCGACGAGAACAAAGCAAAGGACTACTTCGGTAAGACGGTTCTTTTGGGTGTCACCTACCTTGACCACATGGAGGTTCAGACCGGTCAGATGCAGTGGTTCGGGACCATCACCGAAGTTTCAAATGCGAGGGGCATCGTCATTGCCCTCCAGAATGAGGCGAATCCATGCGCGTTACCACCTGACCTTTCCTCCTTGCGAGCAGTGAAGCCAGGACAATATCGCCTACGAGCCACCAGTGCGGTGATTACTAATCCGAATTTTATTGCGACTTGGGTGTCTCAAGCGCCAGCCCCAAAGACAACCCTTAACAAGGATGTCACGGCTGGGATTTCCAAGTTCCCTCACCGTCGCGACGATCTTTTCGGGCTACTGCAATAGCATGAGGCGGTAAAATCGCGCGGCGCCGGCCGTTGAAGTGTCTGTGATGATCAATTGCGAGGTCGTCGCGGTGCGGGGCGGGCCAAGGGGCGTCCAGCCGGGCGCGTTCAGAGTGTCCTTGAATTCCACCTGATAGGTGCGACCCGCGACCGCATCAATGTTGAACGAAGCGGCGCCGAGTCCCGAGAACTGGATCGAAACGATCTGAGGCGCTGGCGGCGAGCCGGGTTGATTCGGCGCTCGCGGGGTCCAGTTGCTCATCGAGATGACGGCGTTGGTGTTGCCGTCCGGGTAAAAGCCCTGGCTGATGTTATCCGCTTGCGGACCGAACGTCACCGCATGTTGCGGCACGCCATTCGTCCCGGTCAGGACAATAACAGAGCCATCCTTGGACAGTTTGAAGTCGGCATGGAGGTCACCGCTCGACGCGGAAGTGTTGAGGTTGGTCTGCTTGTCCGCCCACACCAACAGAAAGCCGTGCGGCGCGATCACCGTGTTGGCGGGAATCATCCATTTGGCAGGAGGGGTGAGCGTGTCACTCAATCCAAAGCCGCCCAAGTTAACCGGCACGCCATTCGGATTATACATTTCAAACCAGTCCGAATAGTGGCCATCCGCCGGATCCGTAAATCCGCCGGGGGCGCTGTTGCCCGCCATCCATTCGTTAATGACCACGGGCAAAAGATTCCGGGCGGCCGTATTGGTGATGGTGATGTTGGCGGAAAGGTTGGGCAGCGGCAGGCCATCGTCACCCAAACCGAGGAGGGCAACCTTGTTGATCTGATTGGGCAGTGGCACGGTTAGCGTCCAGGCTGTCAAGCTGGTCCAACGGACCGGATAAATGGCGCCGTTGACCTGGATGTTGCCAACTTGGATCGGCGCCGTGCCGGCAAGCGCGACTGAATCGCCGGTCGTCGCGAAGTTTTTGCCTTGGTTGCTCGTAATCGCGAACGCGGTCGTCAGCGGCATCGTGCCACGCAAATAGTCCGCGCGCTGCTGCAGATAGCTCGTCACCCCGCTCCAATCCTGTCCGAGCAGGCCGCTGTAGTGCGCGATCCACGGCGCGAGATAGGCCGAGTTGACCGAGGTGGTCATGATGTCGAACAGGTGGTGATAATAACGCCGGTAGTTGTCGGGAAGCTTGACGATCTTGTAGGTGTTCGCCGAGCTGCTGCCGGGGGAGGAATAGTTGACCGGTTGCGAGAAATCAAAATCCATGTCCCACAACAACCCCAAGGCGCGTCCGTCGGCGGGGCGAAAGTAGATCATGAAGTTGTGATTGAGGCCGTAGGTGAACGTGTCCGCCTCACCAGTGAAGGCCTTGAAGGCAAGGACGCGCATCCATTCATCCACATCCATCAACTCGCTGGTCCGCGTCTCAAGCGCCGCCCCGGTGAGGCTGAAAGCCTTATTGAGGGCGATTAACTGGCAGTAGTCGTCCGCGTCCGCGTGGTTTTCCTCCAGGAACTGCCAGCGGTAGTTTTCCGGATTGTCGCCGGAGTTTTGAATCTCCACATTGATCACATCATCGGGCTGCGGAACCTTCGGGGACTGGGGATTCCCGGTGAGGGTGGTGGTCGGATAATAGATCAACTCCAACTTGTAGAGGTTGCCATCGCCGCCATTCTTGAAGGCACCGTCCCAATAGGCGGAATCGTAGGCGGACATGCGCATCATCGCCGTGCTGTCGTCCTCCGGGCGCGGAGTAAAAACTTGGACGAGGTCGCAGTTGATCCCATGCAGGCCGCCCGCGTGATTCGCCGCGTGCCAGAGGACGATTTCGTCTTGCCGTCCACCGCGGCCCGAATAGCCGCCGGAACGGTCCAGCGTGATCGTGTTTTGCACCCCGCGATAAAGCTGGTCCGGGTGAAACTTCACTGCAAAACCGACGCGTGATGAATCACTGCGACCGCGCTCGCTGCTCTGCAAGTGAACGCCCACGTCGTAAAACACCTCGCGCTCGTCCTCGATGACCGTCAAGCCCTTGCGATCGTCGGTCATGACATTAGTCACGGCGTGCAGCAACGCGGTATCCGCCGGGGTCGTGATAAGGCTGAGCCGGTGCAGTTGCGACATCAGCGCCACGCCGTCACTCACCTTGAAGAGCGCCCGCGAGTCCACCCCGCCCGCGGGAAAGGCGGAACGCGCGCCCAAGGTGTCTGCTCCTTGGATATAAAACTGGACGACAGCGCCCGCCGATTGGCGGGGAACGGTCGCCTGATAGTTCGTGTAACCCGGCTCGTTCGCGCCGCCGGTTGGAGTCATCGATATGGTCTGCCACCCGCCTCCGTTGACCGACCACCAGAGGCTCATCGATTGAATGCCTTGCGGATCAAACGCCGCCACATTGACCGTGACCGGATCGGCCGGCTGCGGCACGAGGGGGCTGTGATGCAGCCCGAAGTAGTTGGGGCCGGTGTTTCCCGTGAACGTTGAATTGCGCGCGCCCGGTGTGCCGCGCTGCGCGGGTCGCGGCAATGAAGTGGTCTGGGCGAGACGATTGAAGTAGAGGCGGGTATTAAGGCGATTGTTCCCCGCGACCCACTTCGCCCGGAAAGAGATCTGGTAGGTTCGGCCATCGGCCACCGCGCGACCGTTGGCCAAGGTGGTCTCCAGATGGTCGTGCATGTGCCCGATCGCTCCGGTGGTGATCAGATGGAGGACATGATTGGCCGCGTTGTCCGGGTCCGCCTCCACCCGGCTATAGGCGTGCGTGCCCAAGGCGCGCCAGGCAGTCAGCCCGTTTTCAAAGGAGCCGTTTTGCAACAGTTGGACCGGCACGGTGTCCGGGCTCTCGATAACGCTGAGGTCATCGATCAGGCACTCGCCCGCGTCCAGCAATCCCATGACAAACTCCTTCCAGATCGTCGGCCCGAGGAGGTTGGCGGCGACGCCCCGATACGTGTAGCTTTTCCATTTGGAACGGCCCGATTCATCACTGGCGGCCCAGGCTTCCGCTTTGGAATTATCGGCCCACGGATCGCGCAATTCCAGGCTGCTGCCGCCGCCGCCCGGATATTCTGGCCAGGGCTTGGCGTCGTAATAAGTGACGTCGTTCGCGGGGTTGCCGGCCGAATCGAGCAGTTGCACACGGCCGCTGTGGCGCAATTTTCCGGTGTAGGGTCCTGCCACGTTAATTCCCGGGTAATTCGTCGCCATGAACGCGGTGTCACGGGCCACCACGAGATAACCACCCGCGGGAATGACGAATTGCGGCGCAAAATGATAGGCGATGTCCTGGGCGAGTTGCCACCCGGTGAGGTCCACGGTGTTGCTGCCCCGATTGTAAATCTCGACCCATTCCTCGAGGGAAGCCTGCGCGGGAACGCCCAAAAGAGGCGGGGCGTACATGATCTCGTTGATCACTAACTCGCGATGAAACGAAAACTGATTGGAAGCGCCCGGCGTCGGGATGGCGGGATACAACCAAGCCCCCGTGCCGTCCGGCCATCGTCCGCGCGCCCGAGTAGTGGCCACCACCGCGTCCAACACACTGGCACGCGCCGGGCTGTACAACAGGAGGCGGTCACCCGTCGCGACCGGAAAGCCAAGCGTGGCGGACGACACGGCCAGCAGTTCTCCTGGAGATAGCATTTGCGACGGGAAGACATGCTCGTGATTGGTGGCGCTACCCATGACGGCGAGGACGCAACCATTCAGGTCCAAGCTGCCGGAGCCGTAATTGATCAACTCCAGGGAAAAATCCGAGTTCGTGGCGGATCCCAATTCATTAAAGGCGAGGGTCACCGGCGGCGGCACGAGAATGTTCGTCACGGTCAATTGCAAGCTTGCGCCAAACAGGGCGTTGGGGCTGGCGCCCGGACCTCTGTGCAACTCCACGGCCAGCACATTGGCGCCCGTGACGAGACTGCCTGCCGGCAACAGGAATGGCCCGGCCGTAACCGGTTTTGACACGGTGGAAATCGCCCGCGTGCTCGCAGTCACCTCTCCGGCGGGCATGTTCTGGCGCAACACCTCCACGCCGTTGAGATAAAAGACCGCGCCGTCCGCGAGGATGCATTCCAGCTTCAGAGCGGTTTGCGAGGGCGCGCCATTGAGAACAAAGGGAGCGCGAAAATAATAGGTGACCGGCCCCTCTGGCAAAGTGGTGGCGACCGGGAACTGTCGGCGCGCGGTGGCGGAAAGACGGGCGCGAAAGCCGGCCGGGTTGGGCGTGGAACTGTCATTGGCCGTTAGAAAATCCAGCGTGTTGGTCCCGGAAAGAAAGCCGGAACCGGCCGTGAAATTCGGGCTCCACGCGTTGAAGCCGACATAGTTGACACCGAGAGTTGCCCCGTTGAGAAGAGCGCCATTGACACGGTTGTCGGCGGCAACGCTCATTTGCAGCGAGGCGGTCGCGGGATCAAAACCCTCCAGATTGAACGTGGTGCGATAGATGTAAACCCCGGCGGCGACGTCAACTGATCCGGGATTAACCGGCCCGATCCAACTGGAGGCGGCGTCATTTCCCAGCCAGGCAGGATGGTTCTGAATCACCGTCGCTTGGATCGCGGGCGGAGGCGGGGTGGTTTGCGCCGACTGGATGAGCTGGTAATGCGGATCAGGCAGGCCAGGCGGGATAACCTTGCCATCAAGGCCGACGCCGGTGTTGAAAACGGTTGGGACCGGTTGCGGATCGCTGCTGGGCGGCGTTATCGTCCCCGCCCTGAACAGCCCCTCGCCTGACATCCAAGCGCCATCGTCGAAGTTCACTTGGCGCCACGAGGAGCCAGGGTCGCCTCCAGAAGTTTGGTATCGCCAAGTTCCATTGAAGAGCACGGCGGTCGTGTTCTCGATCTCGAAAGGGGTTAGAGCGAAGTTACGCTTCCCGGGGGTGCCGCCCGCGAGGGCGCTCAAGGTCCAATTGCGAGGCACGGCGCTGGCTGAATTTTCATCGCGTTTCGCGAGCGACACTCCGCCGCCGTCCGCGCCCACAGGCCAGTCGTCATCCACGCCGTAGGTTACCTCGTCCATGAGGCGGTGTGAATTGTCCAAGAGCTGCAAGGTCTCACCCGAATTGGCAAGCCGGCCTTGAAACGGGCCGAGCACATTGGTCAAGCCGGTGGCCGCCCGCAGATTGCCCGGCGAGAGCGCCACCACCAAGTAGCCGCCGCCCGCTATGACAGTCCCCTCGGGAAATGTGTAGCTGACGCCGCCCGCCAGAGACCATCCGGACATGTCCACATTAACCGCCATTTGGCTGTGCAACTCCAGCCACTCGGACGCGGGCTCGTTCGTGGCCGGGTGATACATGATCTCGTTGAAGACCACGACACTGTCCGCCCGCACCGCGTCGGCGCCCCCGACCGCAAGAAGAGCCAAGGCAAAAAAAACGGCACAAACGCGTCCACTACACAGCACTCGCCGAATCCGCGGCGAAACATCAAAACCCATGCCTGAACATGCCCGATTTCGGCCAAAAGAGAAGCCAGAGAACGTCTCTTGGCCACTTTTGCAAATGGTTGGGGTTGCCCGCTTAAGCGCTGCCACGGACAGGCTTGCTCAAGCGAGGAAATAACGCAATCGAGGGTGGATACCATGCCCTGGCAACCGGGTTGCGCATGGACTATTTTGGCCGCAAAAGCCGAAGACGCGCGCCCAAAACGAAAATTACTCTCAGCGGCGGCAGCCAGGTTTTTCTCGCCCTGCTATGGATGCCCGGCGGTCTGCTGCTTTCCGGGTGAGGTTAACCCGGCATCGGCACCAGCTAACGAGCCACCTTGGCGACCGGTATCAGATTCGGCACCCCATAAAACGCGGCGTTGGTGCCGCGGCTCAGCACATGGCTGATGGCGATCCGGCGCAAGGGAAGGCTGTAGGAATTCGTCGAGGTGTAACTGCCGGGATTGTGGCACAAGAAACAGTTCTGCACAGTGTTCGGGTTGGAGTTCGAGGGAACCTGCACAAAGGTCTCGGCCGTGGTGTTGGCCAGGTTCACCGAACCGACCGCCAGGGGGCATAATCCCACCGTGAAGAGTCCGGAATAATTCGTGATGCTCGCGACGTAGGTGTTCGGCTTTAACCAGACGGTGCCGATGAGATTATAGTTGGCAAACACCGATTGGGCGTTCGTGAGACCGACCAGAAATTGGTGGGCGGACTGGTTCAAAACCGCGATGTTCGCGGGACCGTTGGTCGAGTTGTTTTCCCCGCCGGTCCGATTCTCCTGAACCGCCTGGGTGACCGGTGAAAAGGTGCTGGTCTTCTGGTGGAACGTAAGACTCGGAGGCGGTCCCTGATTGGCAATATTCACCGCGCCGAACGAGGTTCCGGCTTTGTAAAAGGTGTAATTATTTGTGCTGACGCCGGTGTTGGTGAAAGTGTTGTCCGCCAGCATGGGGGCGTTCAACCGGTGCTCGAACGTCCCCCACAGGAACTCCGGGTGATTGGCGGTGTAGCCCACCACATGCAGCCCGACGAGCGCGACGGTAACGTTCGTCACCTTGCCGGAGGTCGTCACCACGATGTTGGTAAAATTGTTGGTCACCGCGGTGAGCAACGGGACCGTCGCCTTGGTGGTGTAGGCGCCGGCCGGGGCGGGCTGCCCGGGACCCACCCGCAACCAAGTGGCCTTGAAGACCGCCGCGCCCGGTGAAAAATACGAGTCAAGCGGCTGGGAGGTGTAACCGCCATTCACAATCAAGTTCGACTTCGCCGTCGTGAAGTAGGACTGGTTCATGTGAACCGAGGCGTAAACAGGGTGCCCGTCCTGGGAGACCAGCATGTTGCCGTCCGCTTCCACAATGGCTCCGGCGTAATCGCTCGGCGTCCGCAGCCCCAGCCGCAACGGGTGGCCGCGAGGCGCTATTTCGCCCCCTTTCGGGCCGGTCAAATCGTCCGGAGTGGGCAAAGTAAGAAAGCGGAGGACCCCGTTGGAGTTCGGCGTGGTGGCCCAGACAAAGGCCTCCCAAGACCATTGATGAAAATTACAATCGGGAGTGGGCAGGTGCGCCGTGTCATTGGTGGGGAAGATCGCGTTCGGCAAAATGTATCCCCCCAAAGTGTTGCGCACACCCGGTCCGCCCCAGTCCAAGGTCGGGCAATCCGCGTCGGGTTGCGACTCGGCCACCGCGACGGCGCGAACGAGCATCAGCAACAAGACTCCGGAGCAGAACGCGGCGGAGAATCGCAGCCCCCTCCTGCAAACGGATTTTTTGAGGAGTCCAATGATGTGGACAAACGACAGCGAGGGATGGTAATTGGAGTGGGCTTTCATAAAAAAATGGAAAAGGGCCGGGCAATCCTTTTAGTGACGCCACTCTACTAAATAATAACAGCCGGTCAAGACTTATTAGGACGCTTGAAATCGCCGGCAAACGTTTGCGGAGGGCGCGTGCCGCGGGGCTCGCTTGCGGAAAACCCGGATGCGGGGGCAAGTCCCTCGACGAAAGCCTTTTGCCCAGGAAGCCCGGCGCCTCACAACCCGCCAAAACGGCGGTGGCGGCGCGCGTACTCCTCGATCGCCTCGCAGAATTGCGGCTTGCGGAAGTCCGGCCAGAGTGTGGGTGTGACCACCAGTTCCGCGTAAGAAATCTGCCAGAGCAGGAAGTTGCTCACGCGCATCTCGCCGCTCGTGCGGATGAGCAGGTCGGGGTCCGGCAGGTTGCGCGTGTAAAGATGCTGGCTGATGGCCTGCTCGTTGATCTCCGCCGGCTCGAGCTCGCCGCGCTTCACCTTTTCCGCAATGCCCCGCACCGCCTCGACGATCTCCGTGCGACCGCCGTAACTGAGCGCGAGGATGAGGGTAAGACCGTTGTTCCGCGCCAGCGCCGCCTGCGTCTTCCGCAATTGCTCCTGCACGAACTCCGGCAACCGGTAAATCTGGCCAATCACCTCGAGGCGCACGTTGCTCTTGTTCAACTCGCCAATCTCGCTTTTCAAAAACCGGGCGAGATATTTCATGAGCGTGTCCACCTCGTCCTTGGGACGGTTCCAATTCTCCACCGAGAAGGCGTAGAGCGTGAGATACTTGATGCCCAGCTCGCCGGAGACGCGCACCGCCGTTCGCACCGACTCCACGCCGTTGCGATGCCCCTCCACGCGCGGGAGGCGGCGCTCCTTCGCCCAGCGACCGTTGCCATCCATGATGATGGCAACATGCGTGGGCAGGTTGGCTTTGGCCAAAGGGCTGAGTTGGACGGCGTGCGTGCTCATGCGGGACGAACTTAGGACACGCGGGGCGGCCTTGTCACGGGCGGAACCGGCTTGCCCGCCATGGCGTTCCTGTGGCGTTGCTGTTGCAGAATCTCCTCGCGGGCGGCACGGGCGATCTCCTTTTGCGCATCGGTCGCGCCAGGATTGCCGAGGATCAAATCGACCTGGGCCAGGGCATCATCCGGCTTTTGCAAATGCTGGTAGGCCGAGGCAAGGAGCATCAACCCCTCGTAATTAAGCGGGTCCTTGCCCAGTTCCTCCCGCAACGCGCGCACGGTTCCCTCGGCATCCCCTTCCGCCGCGCGCGCCCGGGCGAAATAGAAGTCCGCCCGAAACCCGCCACCGCCGCCGCCATACAAAAACCGGATAAGGCCTCCCGCCGTCCAATGGCTAATCGCGGGCGACCAGAGAAAGCCAAGCATCACGAACAGGAAAATGCCGGGGATCATTCCACTGGTGGGGCGGGAGGGAGACCAGAGGCCGGCGATGGTCCACACGAGCAACAAGCTCAGCGCCAGCCGCCAGCCACGATAATAATGCAACTCCTGGGGCGTGGTTAGCCACCAGAACAAGACGAGGCCAATGCCAGTGATGATGATTTGAGCGGCCATAATGGCGCGACCCTTTGCCCGACCGGTCGCCACGCCCGCGATTCACGGATTCCCAATATGAGCACGCCGACCATTGAATTCAAAATCGATTTACCAAAGGTTTCGGCCCGACCCGAGGCCTGGATTCTCCTTGATTGGCCTTCATCTCAGTGGTTTTGACCTTTTTGGTCGCCGCGTGCTCCTATTTCGACGGTACGGGCATGGCTTGATTGGCCTTTAGAGCAAATTAAATAAATATGTAGCCGCGCGCCGACGGGGTGGGCTCCCCGGAAACATAGCCAGGCAGGCGCCAGGTTGGGACGGCTCGCTGAGCCGTCCGGGCAATCTGGGGCCACAGACAAAAGCCTTCGGCGTCGTCGTTGGCAAATCTTGCTGCTTGGACGTTCCCGGACCGTTCGGCGACCGGTCCCTGCAAAAAACGGCCGCCGATTCAATTAACTCGCTCTTGGTTACCGCGATGCGGTTCAAAAACAAAAAGACCGGGAAATTTCTTTCCCGGTCTTTGAAGTGAGGATGCTGGTTTAACCAGCGCCCGGAAGGGCGACTACTTCGCGCTGCGGAAGTAGATGGCGGTGGTCCCCGCAGGGACGGTGTAGGGACTGGTGGCGCTGGCCACCGGCTGGTAAGGCCCACTTACCGCTGGCGCGGATTGGAGCGTGCCGGTGTAGGTCACTACAACGGCGGCGCCCGACTTGGCAATGGACAGGGTCGGCGCCTCGACGGTTCCCTCGGTGAGTTTCACCACACTCGAGATGACGGTCTTGCCCGGAACGCTTGTCACCACCCGGAAGCTCGCGGCGAAGTCGGTCGCCACCGGGAAGATTCGGAACGATGGGCCGGTGGCCCCGGCGATGTCCACGAAGCCGGTTCCGTCGTCCCGCTGCCATTGGTAAGCCACTGGAACCGGCGTTCCTTGGCGGCTCGCGGTGGCGGCGACGTCAAACGTGGAGGCTTTGGCCGCCTTGCCAAACGCCAACTGCAAATTCTTGATGGTCCAGCTCGGATGCAACTGGCCGGAGCAATCATCCCAAGCCCCCACAAATTGCACTTGCAGCGTGTCACCTTTTTTAAAGGTGCCGAGCACCGCGGAACTGGTGATGAGGTTATTCGTGGCGAACCCGGGGGAATCGCCATTGAAGCCCCGTTGGTCCTTCAGAATGCCGTTGCCAACAATGTTTGCGGTTGCATAACCATTCGCGGAAAACTTGTCCGCAGTCACAGGGTTGAACGGACCGCCGTTGACACTCAGTCGCACTTGGCCACCGTCCCAACCACCGCTCTCGAAGGAGTAGCGATGCGTGAAGCTGAGCGTGACCTCGTCCGATTCCGGCGCGACGAAGGCAGTGCTGGTGAGTTTCGAGTTGTAGGGGCCAGTGCAGGCGTCCTCGCTGCCGTCCGCCACCCACAGACCGTTGGTCGAGTTGTAAATCCAGGGTCCGGGAGGAGGAGGCGTGGAGTTTTCCACCGTGAATCCGGCATTGGTGGTGACGAAGTCGGTGATGATCATCGGAAGGAGGGTCAGGCTCATGCTGTCGATTTCCCAGCTCGGGTGCAATTGTGCGGAGCAGTCATCCCACGCGCCCAAAAATTGGACGACGATGCTATCGTCCTTACGATACGCTCCCAATAGCGCCTTGCTGGTGATGAACTTGCCCGCTTTATAATCCGGAGAGTCACCGTTAAATGCCCGCTGGCCTTTCAACACGCCATTTCCGGTGATTAGACCGTCCGCATAACCGTTGGCGGAGAAGTTGCCGCCGGGCACGGGGGTGAACGGCCCGCCATTCACGCTGACACGCACTTGGCCACCGTCCCAATATCCGCTCTCAAACGAGTAACGGTGGCTGAAGGAAATCGAGACCGCGCCGTCCTGTGTCAGTTTGTAGGGCGCGCTGTTCAATTGCGAGTTGTAGGGGCCGGTGCAGGCATCCTCGCTGCCATCCGCCACCCATTTGCCTGTCTCCGCGTTGTAAATCCACGGCCCCGGCGGCGGCGGATCGGTGTTCACCACGGTGAAGCCGCCGTCATCTCCGTTGAAGTCCTTGGTCAGAATCTCAATGCCTGCCGAGGCCACCGACCCGGGCTGGCTGACGGGCTGGTTCGTGATGACCAAGTCAACATTCGGATCGACATAGGCGGAGAGGAACTGGCCGGGAATGGGGGGAAGATCGGCGGCAGCCGTGGTGTCCGTCGATTTTCTCCACGCGACCGTCATGTAATCACCGCCGCCTCCCTCTTTCAGCAGCCCCAAAACGCCGTAGTGTTTCCCGGCGACGAGACTGATGGGCGAGGCCGTCGTCGCGGCATCACCGGAATCCGGCTCATAAAAAGGATCGCAGCAATCCAGCTCGATGGCGATGGGTGTGTCCGTGGCCGGGTCGGGAATCTTGTCATCGGTGCTGAGGTAAAGCCGCGAGGCATCGTCGGATTTGACGAAGAAATAGTAATCAGCCGTCTCAGTCGGTGTGATCCAGCCGCTGAAGCGCGCGAAATAGTTCTCATGGCTGTCATCGGGAAAGACGGTGCGGCTGTCAAACCGCGTCGCCAGGCCAATCGTGGTGGGGGTGTTCGCCACCACGCGCGAGTTCGTCAGCGAATTCTCCAGGTCGGTGTCCGCAGCCCCGCTCAGCCCGTCCCAATGCTCGAACAACAACGATCCTTGGACCATGGTCCACGCGGAAAATTGCACCACGCTGTTGGTGGCGATGGTGTTGCCCGCCGCCGTCTGGTCTTTGACCCCGCTCACGGTCAGCGTGTAGGCCTGCCCCGGCGTCTGCGCCGAGGTGACCAAATCGACCATCCGGTCGCCCGCGGTTCCCACCGCGCCCGCCAGTTTTGCGGAGGTGACCGTCAAGCCGCCGGACAATTTGTAATTTGCCGCGGTTCCGGCCGTGACGGGGTCCAGTGGATCCGAGAACCACACCCGCACGCCATTAAACGTTCTGGTTCCCGCCGCGTAGAGCAAAGTCAGCGGCTTGCTGAGGGGAGTAACCGTCAATGTCGCCTCTTGGGAGGTGGCCGTGCCAAGGGAGCTGGTGACAGCCAGTTTGAATTTGGAGCCGTTCGCCGCAAAGGGAACCCGGTCAATGGAATACACCGGATTGGTTGCCCCGGCGATGGCCACGTTGTTGCTGAGCCACTGCAGGGTCAAAGGCGCGCTGCCATCGAAGCCGGCTGTGAAAGACACCGGCTGGCCCTCGACCACCGTTTTGCCGGCCGGCTGGGTGGTGATGCTCGGGGCGGTGGGGGTGGCCGTCACGGTGGTGATGCTCAGGTCATCCAGCCACTGGTTCGCGTTCTCGCCACCGGTCCGGCCGCCAATGGCAAACAAACCCGCCAAGGGCGTGAAGTCACTAATATAGACATTGTCATGCACTTTCTGGCCCTTGAACGAGACGGAAATCAAACCGCTGCGGGCAAGTTTGATCTCCACGTCCTCGAAGGCGCTGGTGACGAGGTTCGTTTTGGCGAACTTGGCCGAGGCGACCACCGCCCCGTTATACTTGATATCAATGGCCGGGGCCTCGCCACCGCCGTTGTCATAAATGTCAAACGAGACGATGATGCCGTTGCCCACGCCCTCCTCGCCGAAATTGGCCGAGGCATCCACCTCCGGTC
>CAZMLP010001191.1:0-2541 GCA_964566745.1 uncultured Verrucomicrobiota bacterium
CGCAATTGCGGGTTCTGCGCGGTGAGCACGGCGAAGCCGCTCCCGCTGGAGGTGGACGAGCCCGCGCGCGTGGCCGAGGCCACCCGGCGCATGCGACTCAAGCATGTGGTGATCACGGCGGTGGCCCGGGATGACCTGGCCGACGGCGGGGCGAGTCATTTCAAGCAAACCATCGAGGCGGTGCGGGCGCTGAATCCGGGAATTGTGATCGAGGTGCTCGTGCCGGATTTCAATGACCGGGACCCGGCGATTGAAATGGTCCTCGACGCGAAGCCGCAAATTTTTAACCACAACCTCGAAACGGTGCGGCGTCTAACGCCGACGGTGCGGTCCCGCGCGACTTACGACCGCTCGTTGACCGTTCTCGCCAAGGCCAAGGAGAGGGGCGGCGCGGCGATGCACACAAAGTCCGGCGTGATGCTCGGACTGGGCGAAACCGAGGCCGAGTTGTTCACCGCCATGAACGACCTCCGGGCGGCAAATTGCGACATCCTCACGCTTGGCCAGTATTTGCAACCGACCCTGCGGCACTTGCCCGTGGTCGAGTTCATCCGGCCCGAGAAATTTCAAGCCTATGGCGACCACGCCCGCCAGCTGGGGTTCGTGCATGTGGCCAGCGGCCCCATGGTCCGCAGCTCTTACCACGCGGACGAATTTTCCGCTTAGCGCCCGAAAAGCCGCGAGGGCGGGAAGTGCTTGAAAACCTTGATCATGAAAAAGGCGACGACCGCCACGGCCAAAACCAGGATGACGTAGGCGATATATTTGAAGATGCGCGCCTGTCCGAGCAGCTTCTCGGTGCTGTCCCGCTGGGATTGCTGAAACAGCTCGAACTCCTTCTCTAATGTGATGGCTTCCAGATTTTCCTCGCGCAATTGCAGCGTGGACCATTTGGCATCCTTTGGGCCGAAGTCCTCGGAAAATTTTTTGAAGGCCGCCTCGTTCGGCGGGCTAAATCCCTGTTGTTGCCAAAACGGCTCCTCTTCTCGCATCCAGAGCCGGGTGAGACCGTGATTCCGGGCGATGTTCTGGATCCGCAACCATACCTGGGGTCGGAATTGTTCCTGCAAATCCGTTTGCCGGTAAACCTCCGTGTGAAGCCTCCCGTGTTTGGCCGCGATTTGCAGGCCAATCGCTCCCACCACTTCACCCTCCGGGCTGATCACGACTTGAAACTCGGTCAAACGGCGCTCGAGATCGAGAATCGGCAGGCCGGCTTGTCCCCATAACTGCTTGAGCCCGTCCAAGTCCTCGACGGTGGCGCGGCGCACGGTAAATTCCGCGGAGTTCACGGAGTTCACGTTAACAAACGGCATGACAAGGGTAAAGACCCGCCTCAACCGGGTTTGCTCACGGCGCTTCCCGCCGAACGTCCCCCCGGAAAGAAATGGGGGCGCGCCCCAGGGCCAGCAACCCGTTGGCACTCCAACAAAAAGTTGCCGCCGCCCCAGGGGTGAGACATCTTGAGGCCGGTGCTGGCACAACGGGTCAAGCAGACACGTCTCGCCCTGTCGCGACATCCCGTCGCCAGGGCGATGCTCATTTCTTTGCTGTTCCATGCCCTGCTTTTCCCGGCGTTGGAGTTGGGGCGGCAAGTTGGTCTTTGGCGAATGAGTCCGTTGCACGACTTGGCCGAGGCCGCGATGGAGGTGACGCGCCGGGCGCAGGAGAAAAAGGCACAAGCCCTGAAACCACCCGAAAACCGCGAGCCGCCGCTGCTGTTTGTGGAGGTGGATCCGGCGGAGGCAGTGACTGATCCGGCGCCGGACGCAAAATACTATTCCAGCCACAGCACCCGGGCCAAGAATCCCGATCCCACGATTGATTCCAACACGCCGAAGATAACCGGCCAGCAGACCAAGGTGATCAAGACCGAGGATGTGGCGCGGAATCAGCCGAGGCCCGTTCCGCCGACACCGCAACCATTAACGCCGCCTCCCAAGGAGGAGCCAAAACCGGAGGAGAAGCCGCAACCGGTCACCGAGCCAAAGCCGGAAACCGAGATTGCCGAGGCGCGTCCCAAGCCAGCCCCCGCCCAGGCCCCCGGGGACCTGGCATTCAACAAGCCGTCCCCCCAGCCGCGAACCGATCCCGGCACGGCCGCCTCCAGTCAACCGGAAGCCGCGCCCCGCAAACACGAGCGACCGCGCACCATCGCGGAGGCCAAACGGTTGCGTGGCGACATTCCCGGGGAAAAAATGAAACAAGAGGGTGGTGTGAAAACCCCCGGCCTCGCCACCACCCTGGACGTCCGCAGCACGACCTTTGGCGCCTATGACGCCGCGATCATCGCCGCCATCCAGCAACATTGGTACGATCTGCTCGACCAGAAGAAATTCGCGTTCGAGCGCTCCGGGCGTGTGGTCCTTGAGTTTCATTTGAACAACGACGGCCGCATCACGAACATGAAGGTGGATGACAATGACGTGGGCGACTTTTGGGCCATTATTTGCCAGAAGGCGGTGGAGGACCCGGCCCCGTACGCGCCTTGGACCGCCGAGATGAAGCGGGAGATCGGCCGCAGCTATCGCGAGGTGCGCT
>CAZMLP010001192.1:0-2516 GCA_964566745.1 uncultured Verrucomicrobiota bacterium
CGGGCGACCTCCTCCCGGGTGCCCTCCTTTTGATCGTAGGAAGCCAAGATTCGCTCGCGCAGGTCCAAGGAAATCGCTCGCATGAACCCACCTTGCCAAAACCCGCAATCATTGGCTACGACTTTATTTAAAATGCTCTAGGACCAATTGGAATGCGACTACTGGTTCTGGCTCTGGGATGTTGCCGTGCTTGGCAATCCACTCTGACGCACACAAATTGGTCGACTGTAGGCCATGTAGTACAGCACCGGTACCGCCATGCGACTGATGAGCAGCGACGCTATCTCACCAGCCATCAACGCGATGGCGAGCCCTTGGAAAATTGGGTCCGCAAGAATCACGCTCGCGCCGACGACGACCGCCAGAGCCGTCAACAGCATCGGACGGAATCGCACCGCACCGGCGTCCACCACGGCTTCCGACAATGGCATGCCCTCGTCGACCCGTTGTTCGATGAAGTCCACCAGAATAATTGAGTTGCGAACAACGATTCCAGCACCGGCCATGAAGCCGATCATTGAGGTTGCGGTGAAGAACGCTCCCATCAATCCGTGGGCGGGGAGGATGCCCACCAGCGAAAATGGAATCGCCACCATCACAATCAAAGGGGTCAGGAATGAACGGAACCAGCCGACCATCAGAATGAAAATCAACACGAGCACGGCGGCGAAGGCGGTGCCGAGATCGCGGAACACTTCAATGGTGATGTGCCACTCGCCATCCCATTTCATCGAAGGCGCGTCATCGGTGAAAGGCTGACTGGCGTTGTAGATTTTGAGTGGCGTGCCGTCGCCTCCAAACTCGCGCGTGTCGAGCGCACGCAACGCCTTGTTCATGTTCAAAATGGCATAGACCGGACTCTCCACGACACCTGCCACGTCGCCGATGACATAAGTGACCGGCATCAGGTTCTTGTGGTAGATGCTTTTTTCCACATTGGCCTGCTCCACCTTGACCAGTTCACGCAAGGGCACGAGTGGCGCGGCGGGGTTGGCGGTGGAGCGAACGCGCAGGGCGAGCAAATCCTCCGGCGTAGTGCGGCTGGCACGCGGCAGTTGCAGAAAAATATCCACGTCCTCCTTGTCGCGCGGCGCGTGGAGCAAATCCACCGGCACGCCGCCCACAGCAATCCGCAGCGTCTCGGAAATGGTGACCGCACTGATGCCGTTTAGCGCCGCCTTCTCCTTATCAATTGCGAAACGCGCCTTCGACTGGTCGGCTTCGATATACCAATCCGTATCAACGACTCCGGGTGTGCTCTTGAACACTTGGATAACCTTGTTCGCGAGCGCGAGACGGTTCTCCTCGTTCGGGCCATAAACCTCCGCGACCAATGTCTGCAATACCGGCGGACCGGGCGGCACTTCAGCCACGGCGACACGCGCGCCGTATTTCGTGGCAATTTCTGTGACGCGCGGACGGATGCGTTTGGCGATGTCGTGGCTTTGAGCCTTTCGTTCACCCTTGGAAACCAGATTGACTTGCACGTCGGCGATGTTTGCACCCCGACGCATGAAATAATGGCGAACCAGTCCGTTGAAGTTAAACGGCGACGAGACGCCCGCGTAAATCTCGTAGTCCGTCACCTCCGGTTCGATCCGGACGGCGGCGGCGATTTCGCGCGCGCACTGCGCGGTGTCTTCCAGCGCGCTGCCTTCGGGCATGTTGAGGATGATCTGGAATTCACTCTTGTTGTCAAACGGCAGCATCTTGACCTTCACCCAGCCGATGCCCATCAACGCCATGGCCCCCAGGAGCAGGCCGACGATGCTCGCGAGAAAAAGATAACGCCATTTCCGTTGCGCAATCATCGGCCCCATGACGCGGCGATAAAGCTTCGTGAAGAGATCCTCCTCGTGTTCAAAACGGGAGTGTGACTCACCGCTTTCGACGACACTCGTCGTTCCCTCGGTCAGGGTGGAATACTTTTTGCCCCAGCGCAGGATGCGAATCGAAGCCCACGGCGTCACGATGAACGCAATCGCCAGCGAGAAGAACATCGCCGCACCGGACCCGACGGGGATGGGCCGCATGTAAGGCCCCATGAGTCCGCCCACAAACCCCATGGGCAAAACTGCGGCTATAACCGCGAACGTGGCGAGAATAGTGGGATTGCCGACTTCGTTCACCGCTTCAACCGCGATAACCGACCAATTGCGGCCTTTGCTTTGTGCGAGGTGGAAGTGCCGCACGATGTTCTCCACTACGACAATGGCGTCATCCACCAGGATGCCGATGGAGAAAATCAGGGCGAAGAGCGTAATGCGGTTGAGCGTGTAGCCGTAGAGATAGAAGACCAGCAACGTCAACGCCAGCGTTGACGGAATCGCGATGGCCACGATTCCCGATTCGCGCCAGCCCAACGTCAGCAAAATCAACAACGACACACCAACCACCGCGATGCCCATGTGCAGCAGGAGTTCGTTGCTCTTTTCGGCGGCGGTGTGGCCGTAGTCGCGCGTGACCGTGAGCTCGATGTCGGCCGGCAGCAGCGTGCCGCGCGAGGCGTCGACTTT
>CAZMLP010001193.1:0-5303 GCA_964566745.1 uncultured Verrucomicrobiota bacterium
TTGTTGATGCCATAAAGGCCATGCAACAGAAGCGCGCCCGCCAGGCATCCCCCGATGAACCAGAGCGCGAATTGGACCCGCCGGCCGGCCGTGGCAAAGTCGGGAGAGAGAAGCGCCGAGGCAAGCAACACCCCGCCCACGGAGATGGCGGCCTGCGACCCCAGTGCCCCGCCGATGCCGACATACCGTTCCAGCCAAAAGTCACTGAACAGACCCGTCCGCTCGGCCGCGTAGAGACAGAAGAGCAACACCATCGAGCCCAGCAGCGCGGCGCGGTTGTCGCGAAACGCCAGAAACACACTCGCCGCGACGAGGTAGGCCCAGCCGATCAGACCGAGGATGCCGTACCACTCGGTGTGAATAGAAAACGGCGAAAAGGTGATGATACGATGGCCATCCTCGCCGCGAAAGGAGAGCGCGAAAAAGGCGAGCGCCACGAAACCGATGATTCGCAAGCCGATGGAAATTGTGTGCCAGAGCCGCTTTCGCTCCGGGTTGGCGGGCGGACCGCCTGGCGATAGCGAGACAAAGGCGAGAATGGCGGCGGTGAACATCCCCGCCAGCCAAAGGTTGGCGGACCAGCCCAACTTCGCGGAATCGGGCGACTCGTTGACCATGAGGACGCCAATGAGCAGCAGGGCCAGCACGCGCAAAACCACATGCCCAAAGATTCGGAGGGCAGGCTCGCCACGCTTCAACCGCGCGCCCAAGGCGCAAGGAATCGACATGCCCGCGATGAACAGAAAGCCGGGAAACACGAGGTCCACAAACGTCATCCCATTGCCGTCGGCTTTGTAGTGGCGCATCCACCACGGCACAATGGTGGGCGAGACCCCGGCGAGGTCGTTGACGAACACCATCGTGAACATCACCACCGCCCGCGCGGCATCAATCGACACCACGCGGAATCCCTGCGCCGGAATTGTGACGCCTGACAGGGAAGCAGCGGCCTTGGGGCTTGGACTCGCGTCTGCGGGCTTGTTCATAAACAACACAAAGAAAACGGCTCGTCAGAGCCTCGCCCCACCATGGCAGGCAGCCTCCATATTGCCCGGCAGTCCTCCGTCGCGGCAAGAAAGACGATGTGAATCTTGGAGGCCCGAATGGCCAAACCGCGATGGTGAGGCGAGGGTTTCCCGAGCCGCTTCCATCGTGCATTTCCGCTCAAATCTCCATGACCAGTCCAAGGTTTGGCGCCGGCGCCGGCTCGAGAATCGGTTTTCTCTCGTTATTCGCGCTTCGTCATTCCTCATTTTCCTGCTCCTCGGCCTCTTCTGTCTCCACCTCGGAAAACTCCCCCACTTCTTCCGCCGGCTCGCCTTCTGTGGCCGATGGGCGGTTCTGGTCGCGCGCGTCCAGAAACGCCTTCAACTCGATCCCCGCCTTCCCGCCAAAGCCAGTCACGGCGGAAATCTGCTCGATGGTGGCGAGCCGCAGGCGTTGCACCGAGCCGAACTTTTTGAGGAGCGCCGCCTTCCGTTGCTCGCCGATGCCGGGAAACTCGTCGAGAATGCTCTCCGAGATTTTCTTCAAACGAAGCTGGGCGTTGTAGGTGTTCGCGAAACGATGCGACTCGTCCCGCACGCGTTGCAGCAGTTTGAGCGCGCCCACGTCATGGCTGAGGCGCAGGGGATCCTTCTCGCCCGGCCGGTAAATTTCCTCGAACTCCTTCGCGAGACCAATGATAGGAATATTGGACAGGCCGAGCCGCGCCAGCTCGGCGCAAGCGGCGTTCAATTGCCCCTTGCCGCCGTCGATTACGATCAAGGATGGCATGTTCGCCGGCGGCGGAGAAAGTTGCGGAACCAGCGCTGCCTTCGCGCGCGGGGCGGGCGTCTGGGAGGATGGCGCGGCGCCTTCTTCCGGTGGAACACTCGGCCCGTCGGCGGCCGCTGACTCGCGCAACAAACGCGAGTAACGCCGGCTCACGGTCTCGGCCATGCAAGCAAAGTCGTCCTGCCCAACCACGGTTTTCATTTTGAACCGGCGATAATTCGCGCGGTCCGGCCGGCCGTTGCGGAAGCTCACCATTGAGGCGACCGCGAACGTCCCGCTGATGTTCGAGATATCAAACCCCTCGATGCGCGCGGGTGGCGCCGCCAAGCCCAGCACCGCGGCCAATTCCTCCAGATCGCGCGCCGGGTCGATGGCCACCGGCAGCTTGTAAGGCAGGCGCACGAATTTGTTGGTTTTCTGTGTCGTGCGGCGAAGGTCGGCGAGAAGGTTGCGCAACTCGGCGGCCTTCTCGAAATCCAGCGCCGCGGCGGCCTGGCGCATCTGTTCCTCGATGGCGGTCTCCATTTCCTCGCATTGGCCGTCGAGAAAATCACACGCGGCGTTCAATTGCATCAGGTATTGCTCGCGCGTGACGTTTCCGATGCACGGCGCGGTGCAATACTTGAGGTTCGCGTAGAGGCAATGCTTGTAGTCCGCCTGCGTCGGCGTGAGCGGGCGGCAACCGCGCAGATTGAACTTGTGGCGGACCAGCGCCAGGGTGCGGCGCAAGGCGCCCGAGCTGGCGAAGGGCCCGAAATATCGCGCGCCATCCTCTTGCTTGAGTCGCGTGAGGGTGAAGCGCGGAATGGGGTCATTCAAATTCAGCTTCAGCAACAGGAAACGCTTGTCGTCGCGGAAACTGACATTGTAACGCGGGCGAAACTCCTTGATGAGCCGCCCCTCGAGCAACAGCGCCTCGGCATCGCTCTTGACCACATGGGCATCGAGATCATGGATGGCCTCGACGAGAGCGTTGAACTTCATGTCCCAGCCCGAGCGACGCGACGGGTGGAAATACTGGCTCACCCGCTTGCGCAGATCACGCGCCTTGCCCACATAAATAACCGTGCCAAAGCGGTCCTTCATCAGGTACACGCCGGGCTTGTGGGGCAACTGGCCCAGCTTGTTGCGAACATGCTCGGTCGCTGGCATCGGCAAGCATTGTAGCGGGTAACGGGCGGCGCGGCAAACGGCGCGGCTGTGAGCAGGGCCAACGGCCTCTGGGCGTTCCCAATCACCGCGTTGTGGTCACTGCCCCTCAGGCACGTTCAGGGCGGGGTTCCTGGTGAAAAAACCTTTCGGCACGAGCCGGAACCGCGCGTGGCTGACGGGCATCACCGGATATTCCTCGGGCCGAGGCGCATGAGTCATGCCGAGCGTGTACCAGACCACCACATCCTCGTTGTTAATTGGGTCGTTCCGCTTGGACCACGTCTCCACATTGTTTGGGCGGTTGATTTGGTTGGGATACTCGCCGCCCGCGTAATACTCCCCCTCGTGGTACCGGGTCGCATGGAACGGGTGATTGATGAAGCCGAGCAGGCGGCGCGAAGGCGTGTTCTCAGCCATCAACGGCACCGCGTTGCCGGCCGGCTCAATCAGATAAGAGGGATAATGGCCAAGCGCGGTCTGCACATTCGGATTGAACACCGCCCAATGCCGGTGCGTGGCGGCTGAAAGGTCGCGCGTCGCATCCTTTTCCTTGCCGAACACCGTGGCCACGGCTTCCCATGCGTTTTTGTATGGATTGTCGCGCCGGCCACGCGCCGGCACGGTGTTGATCTCCTTCACCGAGTTGCCGGGGCCGTCGATGTCAAAGTCGAGACGCACATTGATGAAGTGCTGGTGATTCACGGCGATCGTGTTCCTTGCCACCAACGTTCCGAAGCGCTCCTCGCCGGAGAGCTTTTGAGCGCCCGTTTTCACCCCGCCCGGGCGGCACACGGCGCAATTTTGGAGGTCGGCGCCGCTCATTTGGAGGACGCCCGTGAGGCCAGTCTCGAACTCAATCTCCCCGTCTTGACGGAAGGCCCAACTGAACCGGTAATCGTAGTTGCCCACCGTCGCGATGAAGAAGATGACCAGTTCGCGCGATCGTCGCCCAATAGTGTCACCGTCCCACGTTGTGTGGCTCCACAGGCCCTCGTTCGCCCGCTCATACAGGCCCACACGATTGGTGCCCGTGGTCACGGTGCCATCCTCACCGCAGGTTGGAATGTCAAACAAGGTCGCGTGCGACGGAGCGGTCTGGCCGGGAATGAGGGGGTAAGCGGAATTGCCCAGGCCATACTCGCCCTCGTCCACCGCGTTGCGCCAAAACCACGTCTCCTTCGGGCTGCCATAAGGGATAAGCATTTCCGAGATGCTCGCGCGGTGAAGGATCGGACGTTCGCGGTCGCCATCGACAAAACACACGTTGTGCAGGACCAGGCCCTCGCGCGCGTTGAAAGACCAGGCGAATCGCCAGCGGTCCCAGCTCACCTGATAATCCTTTGCCTCGAAGCTTGGTCCTTCCGGCTGGCTGATCAAGAGCGGTTTTAGGGCGGGCTGGCCCTTGCCGCGGATGTCCGCGTCGTAAAAGTCGGTTGATTCGCGCGGCACGGCTCGCACTCCGGTGTCAATCACGCGCAGAACCTTTTGATCGTCCAGATCGACAATCACTTCCAAGCCCTCGATGGGCGGCCCATAATTGTTCGTCTGCTTCCCGCGATTGTAGCTGACCGCGTGCCCGTAACGGTGCGCGCTCAGGCCACGGAGTTGCTCGAGTCCACCCGCCCAAACGTCGATAGAAACGTCGCTAAAATTCGTGATGCCCCGGCGGCGCACCGCCTCCTGCCATTCGGGGGATTGCTTCACATATTCGGTCGCCGCCGTGATCTCGCTGGTGGTGACAAACGGCTGTCCGTTCATAATGAGCCGGACCTCCCGGACCTTGGACACGCCCAAGTCGATAAAGACATTGCTGCTCCGCCGCGCGCCGTGGTCGATGATGGTCGCTTTCGCCACGCGGGGGGCATTTTCGCCCGCACCTTTGGCCGGCTCCTGCAATTGCAGGGAGGCAATAATCGCTTTTTCGGGAAGGTTGCCGCTCGATTTGAGCAAGGCCACGGCGTGCTCCATCTCGCCGAGGGAGAGGGGGGCGAAGGGGTTTGAGGCGGCGCGGACCGCCGAAATTCCGAGCCAAATGGCCACGAGGGCGGACGACGTTGCTTTGCGCATGGAAGGCTGAATTACTGTCACCCACCGCGTTCGTCAATTCGCATTCCACCGGGTTAACGCGGCGATTGGGCCTTTGCCAGCCAGCCGCCCACCGCCTGCAACGGCGTCAAATCGCCGTCGTTGGTCACCCAAACAGCCAAGGCAGCTTGCCCGTTTGCCTTGCCTGGCGTCGTCAGGGTGAACTCGCCAGTCCAAGTGTTGCCTGAGTTGCGCAGTGTTGACTGGGCCATGCGCAACACCACGAAATCATGGTGCAACTGCCGGCCTTCGTTCTCGCCGGCTCTCACATCGGAAACGAGGCCGGAGTC
>CAZMLP010001194.1:0-13410 GCA_964566745.1 uncultured Verrucomicrobiota bacterium
GTGAACGCAATTCTTTGCCTGCTCGTTTTTGTCGCCGGATGGATGGCCGCCGTGCCCTTGGCTGCCGCCGAAATCCACCCGCCAGTCCTCAAGGACCCCGATCTGGAAATCTCATTGGTCGCGGCCGAGCCGGACATCGTCACGCCGACTGGGATCGCCAGTGACTCGCGCGGGAAGATTTACGTCATCGAGTCGAACACCCACTTCGCGCCCACCAATTACGCCGGCGCAAAAACCGATCGCATCAAGGTCTTCCCCGGTTCTTACACGGGCGGCAAGCCGGACAAGATGACGATTTTTGCCGAGGGATTCCGGCACGCGATGAACCTGGCATTCGCGCCGGATGGGCGGCTGTTTCTTGTGCATCGCAACGGCGTGATGATCCTGGAGGACAAGGACGGCGATGGCGTGTGCGACTCGCGCGCCACCATTGTGCAGTTGGAGACCAAGGGCGATTACCCGCACAACGGCATCGGCGGCATCGTCTTCTCCAGCGACGGCTGGATTTATCTGGGCTCCGGCGAGAATCTCGGCATGGATTACGTCATCAAGGGCAGCGACGGCTCGCAGCACGCGGGCGGCGAGGGCGGGAACATCTATCGTTGCCGACTGGACGGAAGCCATCTGGAGTTGTTCACCACCGGGTGCTGGAATGTCTTTGCGTTCGCCTTCACCTCGGACGGCCATCTGGTCTGCGTGGACAATGATCCTGACTCCAGCCCGCCTTGCCGGTTGCTGGATATCGTGCCGCGTGGTGATTACGGCTTTAAATTCCGTTTCGGTCGCAACGGCCTCCACCCGTATCAATCTTGGAACGGTGATATGCCCGGCACGCTGCCGATGATCTCCGGGACGGGCGAGGCGCCGTCGGGCGTGTTAAACTGCGACAAGGCGCGGTTGCCAGCGCATTACCGGGGCGGGTTGCTGGTGACCTCGTGGGGCGACCATTACTTGGAGTTTTACGCGCCGGTGCGGCACGGAGCGTCGTTGCGCGCGGACCGCGAGATCATCGCGGAAGGAGACGAGAATTTTCGCCCGGTGGCCATCACCACCACGCCGGACGGCGTCATCTACCTCACCGATTGGGTGGACAAAAGCTACCCGGTGCATGGCAAGGGACGCCTCTGGCGGCTCGCGGCCAAGGCAGACAGCAAGGCCGGGATCGCCGCAAGTCATCCGGCAACATCGAAGCCCAATCCCGCGCGCGACCGGATGTTCCAATTGCTCGACGATTCCTCGCTGAGCGACGCGCCGGCATTGCTCGCTGCGCTGACGGACAAGGACCCGTTTATCCGCTCGGCGGCCATCGCATCACTGGCGAAACCCATCTTCCGCGATCGCGCCCTCGTCGAAATCGGCAACACGGACGCTCGCGTGCGGGTGGGCGCGCTGCTCGCCTTGCGCCGGGCGAACTACGACCAACCGGCGGCGATCTTGCGGAAAACATTGGGCGATCCGGACGAGGCCGTGCGGCGAATCTCGCTGGTGTGGGCAGGCGAGGCGGTGGTGAAGGAGGTTGCCGGAATGCTCGACGCGGCGCTTTCCGCCGGGCCGTTTTCGTCCCAACTGTTCCAAACACATGCGGCAACGAAAAAGATTCTCGCCCAGGACGGCAACGCCGCCGGTTCCCCCGCCCTTGTGAATGACGGCAAGGTGCGGATCTTCGCCATGCAAGCGGCGACCCCGCGCGACACCGCTCGGGCGGTTCAAATGCTGGAGCAGCCGGAGAAGCTGCCTGACACACTTGTCCGGGAGGCAACCCGCACGCTGGCGGAGGAACCGGTTGAGACCGGCGCCCGGGCACTGGCGAGTTTCGCGGCGAACACCAAACGCCCGACAGAATTGCGCGCCGAGGCGCTGCTCGCCCTGGCTTCCCAACCGAACGCGCCCAAAGCCAAACTCATCGAACGGCTTTTCGACGGCGACGACGCAGTGAAGCTGGAAGCGGCGCGGGCGCTGCGCGTTTTTACGGACGACCCGGCGGTGAAAGCGGCGTTGCAAAAGGCCAACCAGTTGGCGGCCCGCGATTCACGCCTTGCCGAGGAATTGCGTTTCGCTTTGGCAGCGGCGGGTGGAACCACAACCGAAACTCGCCCGGCCAATTTGGCGGAATGGATGAAGGCTCTCGAAACCAGAGGTGACGTCGCGTCGGGCAGGCGCGTGTTTTACAGCGCTGCGGCCGGTTGCAGCCGGTGCCACCGCGTCGAGGGTCATGGCGGGCAGATTGGACCGGATCTTTCCGTGATCGCGCGGGCGGCGAAGCGCGAGAAAATTGCCCAGTCCATCCTCGACCCGTCGCGCGAAATCGCGCCGCAATTCGTCACCCACATTGTCGAGACGCGCGACGGGCAATCCTACAGCGGCTTGCTGATCGGCGACTCGACGGACGGCTCGGTCACCTTGACTACCACGGACGGCAAGGGCGTTCTCATTCCCGGCTCGCAAGTCGCGTCGCGACAGCAATCGAAGGTCTCGCTCATGCCCGAGGGATTGGAAAAAGGCATGTCCATTGGCGATTTCCGTGACTTGCTGGCGTTTTTGGAGACGTTGAACTAGGCTCGGGAAAGTTATATGTCGGAAGAGGAAAATTCAGGGGAGCTAACATCACTGCCGGCGCGTCTCGCCTTTGGCCGCCGCCCCGCGCGCACGCTCGCGCGGATCGTTGTGCTCATTGTCATCTGTTTCGTGCTGTTTCGTTACGTTCTGCTGCCCATCCGGGTGAACGGGATCAGCATGGAGCCGACCTATCACAACGGGAAAATCGACTTCATCAACCGCCTCGCCTACCTGCATCAGCTCCCGAAGCGGGGGGATATCGTCGGCGTGAAGCTGACCGGGTACCGGGTAATGTATCTGAAGCGGATCATCGGCCTGCCCGGCGAGAAACTTTGGATGGTCGGCGGCAAGCTCTACATCAATGGCAAGCGAGTCGAGGAGCCTTACACCAAGGCCAATCCGATGTGGTTTATCGACCCGATCACCCTGGGGCCAAGCGAGTATTATTACGTGGGCGACAACCGGAGCATGCCCCTCGAGTACCACGAGCATGGCACGGCGGACATCTCCAAGATCGCGGGCAAAGTGCTTTATTGAATGAGGAAATCCTAAAGCCGAATGACGAGTGACAAAAGAAATCCAAATGCCAAAGTCCCAAGTTGTCGCTGCTGGTCCGATCGTGTTGGCGACTCCATGGGGTTTGTTGTTTGGTCATTCTCTCGTCATTCGGAATTAGGATTTCGTCATTCCTCTCCAGAATGACCCGTGCTGGTAAAATCATCGCCGTCGCGACCCTCGCCTTGGCCGCGTTTGGGATCTGGTGGCTTTTCTTTCCCGGCGACCAACGGGTGATTCGCAGCCGGGTGGAAAAAATTGCCAGGCTGGCGTCGGTCGGCGCCGGGGAATCGCAAATCTTGCGCGTGTCCAAGACCGAGCGTCTGGTGGACATGCTGGCGGCGGACGTGGGCGTGTCCCTGGAGGGAACGGGGGCCGATTTCACCAGTTTCGCGGGCAAAGACCAGTTTGCCGAGGGTCTGCGGGTCGCGCGGTTGCGCGCGCGCCAGGCCAAGGTGCAGTTGCTGGATGTTGTGTTCGACTCGGAGCCGGACGGCCAGCAGGCGGTGACGCGCATGGCGGCGCTGGCGGAGGTGGATGGCGAGCAGAACCGCGTGGCGCAGGAAATCCGCATCAGCTGGCGAAAAGTGGACGGTCAATGGTTGATCGCCAAAATCGAGACGGTAAAGTCGCGCCGATGAATCCGATCATGACGCCATCGCCGCTGAATCTTTTTTCCCAAACCGATCCGCGCGAGATTTACCGGCTGCGCGACGGCCTCTACGCGGTGGATCTGATGGCGGCGGCCCTCGTGGAGTTCGATTTCTTCACCTGGCTGGCGGCCAACCCCTCCGACCTGGCGGCAATTTGCGCGCACTTCAAAATTCATCCGCGCCCCGCGGACGTGATGATCACCCTCTTCGCCGCGCTGGGCGCGGTGGAGCGGCAGGGAAACGAAATTCGCGCCACACCGCTGGCGCGCGAGTTCCTGGTGCAAGGCTCGCCGTTGTGTGTCGCGCCGTATTTCGCGTCCATGAGGGAACGACCGGTGTGTCGTGACATGGCCATCGTGCTGCGCACCGGGCATCCGGCGAATTGGGGCAGCTTCGACCACGAGAAAGAGTGGGCGAAGGCCATGGAGACGGAGGATTTCGCGAAGCGCTTTACGGCGGCAATGGATTGCCGGGGCGCCTGCCTGGGGCCCGCCATGGCGGCGAAACTCAAGCTGGATGGTCATCGACGCGTGCTGGACATTGCCGGCGGCTCGGGCGTTTACGCCTGCGCCATCGCGGCAGCGCACCCGCACGTTCAGGCCACCGTGCTGGAGAAGAAACCGGTGGACGCCATTGCGCGCAAGGGCATCGCGGAGCGCGGGTTTGCGGACCGGGTGTCCGTGCATGTCGCGGATATGTTCAAAGAGCCATTTCCGGCGGAGCACGATGTTCATCTTTTCTCCAACGTGCTGCACGACTGGGACACGCCGCTCGTGAAAACGCTTTTGGCAAAGTCCTCCGAGGCATTGCCTGCCGGGGGTCTGCTGGTGGTGCATGACGCGCATATTAATCGCGAAAAGACCGGGCCATATCCCGTGGCGGCGTATTCCTCGCTGCTCATGACCATCACTGAGGGCAAGTGCTACTCGATCAGCGAAATGGAGGAATATTTGACGGAGGCCGGATTTGAGGATTTTGAGTTTCACGAGACAACCGTGGACCGAAGCATTCTGACGGCATGGAAGATTTAGAAAGGCTCATTTCCCCTTTTCTTTGGCGGCGTGACGCCCGTATTGTCGCGCGCGTTGCATCATGGGTGTCCGATTTTTCAACACATTGACGCGGTCGGTGCAGGAGTTCGCGCCGCTGGATCCAGCCGGAAAACAGGTCGGGCTGTATTGCTGCGGGCCAACGGTGCATGACTTCGCCCACATCGGAAACTTTCGCACGTTCGTCTTCACCGACCTCGCGCGGCGCCACCTGGAGCATCGGGGCTTCACCGTCCGCCATGTGATGAACATCACGGACGTGGAGGACAAAATTATCGCGCGGGTGCGCGCGGCGAACATCCCCCTTCGCGAATACACTGCAAAATACGAGACGGCGTTTCTGGAGGATCACCGGACGCTGGGCTGCTTGCCGCCGCACGCCCTGCCCCGTGCCACCGGGCATATTCCCGAGATCATCGACCTGATTGAAAAGCTGACGGCGCGCGGCATCGCGTATCGCGCGGCGGACGACTCGGTCTATTTCAGCATCGACAAGTATCGCGGCTGCGGGTGCCGCTACGGGCAGTTGCTCAACCTGAATTTCGAGGAGATGCGCCCCGGTGAGCGGGTGGCCAGTGACGAGTATGGCAAGGAATCGGTGGCGGACTTCGCCCTCTGGAAGGCGCGTGTGCCCGAGGATGGCGCGGTGTTCTGGCCCAGCCCGTGGGGCGAGGGGCGCCCCGGCTGGCACATCGAGTGCAGCGCGATGAGCATGAAGCTACTCGGGACGAGCTTTGACCTGCATCTGGGGGGCGAGGATCTGATTTTCCCGCATCACGAGGACGAGATCGCCCAGAGCGAGGGAGCGACCGGCCAGCCTTTCGTAAAACACTGGATGCACGGGGCGCACCTCTTGGTCGAGGGGAAGAAAATGAGCAAGTCGCTCGGCAACTTCTTCACCTTGCGCGACCTGCTGGCGAAAGGTTTTAGCGGACGCGAGATTCGTTTCCTTCTGCTTTCGGCGCACTACCGCGCGTCGTTCAATTTCACCTTGGACGGACTCACCGGGGCACGGACCGCGCTGGCGCGCCTTGATGAGTGCCTGGGCAAACTGCGTGAACTGGCGGGGACCGCCACAGCCCCTGCGGACGACACAATTCTCGGTAAAGTGCGCGAGGCACTCGATGACGATTTAAACGTGTCCGGCGCCTGGGGCGCGATATTTGAATGGGTGAATGAGTTGAATCGCGGCTTGGCGGCCAAGAGCCTGACATCCACCCATGCCGCGGCAGCCCTCGCCAGTTGGAGCCAGATTGACGGCGTTTTTGGCGTTGGAGCGAAGGCCGAGGCGGAGGCTCCCCCTGAAATCGTCGCCCTGCTGGAGGAGCGCCAGGGTGCCCGCAAGGCAAAAGATTTCAAGCGGTCGGACGCCATTCGCGATGAATTGAAGGCCAGGGGTTGGGTGATCGAGGACACCCCCAAAGGCCCGCGTCTCAAGCGGATTTGAGGGAAAACTGGCGCCGCAAACGAGAATTTGCGCAAGTGACGGGCTGGCGCTATTTTTGCTCGTCAAAAACGGCAACGCCAATTAGGGTGTGAAATCAAGAAAATGAAGACGCTTCCCAAAAGTCCGCGCTGGAAGTTGTTGTTTGCCACGGGCGGGTTTGCCTGCGCGCTGGGCTTGGTGGCGCAGCAATTGACGCGTCTACCCGAGCCACCGCCACTGCCGCCCTTCCCGGACAGCAGCACGGCGACTCCATCCACGCCCTCCCCGCAGATTGCGCCCGTTCCTCTGCCGCAAAACCACATTCCGCCCCAATTCCGGCCGATTCCCCAGCCAAATCACCTTCCCGCCACGGCCAACACCGCCACTCGCGCGCTGCTGCCCGCCAACGTGCTGGCATGGGACGCGGACATCAAGGAATACAACGCGAAACCGGGCGAGACGAACGCGCTGTTCACTTTTAACATCACGAATATTTCCAGCGCGCCCGTTATGATCAGCCAGGTGAAAACCTCCTGCGGCTGCACGACGGCGCACACCCAGCCGATGCCTTGGGTGTTGCAACCCAAGGAGGGCGGCGAGTTCGGCGCGACGGTGGACCTGCGCGGCAAAGTGGGTACGCTGAACAAAGCCCTGACTGTCGAGACGGACAAGGGTTTCAAGGTGTTCATGCTCAAAATCGTGATGCCGGATGTGACCGCGCAAAATGCGATGGGCGACCGGGCGCGCAACACGGCGATCGCCGCCGCGGACCGGCAAGCGGTGTTTCGCGGGGAATGCGCCAGTTGCCATGCCACTCCCACGGTGGGCTTGAAGGGCGAGGCCCTTTATCAAAAAGGATGCGCGATCTGTCACGACTCGGAGCATCGCGCCTCCATGGTGCCGGACTTGAAGAACCTTCCCCACCCGACGGACCGCAATTTTTGGGCGCAAATGGTGTCCCACGGCAAGGTCGCCTCCCTGATGCCTGCCTTCGCGGCGGCGGAAGGCGGCCCGCTGAACGACGAGCAAATTCAATCCCTGGCCGACTTCCTGGTGGTGAAATTTCCGTCGCGCGCGGTGACCAATGCGACCGCGACCGGCCCCGGCAAGCTTCCTTTAAAGTAACGGCGTGGTGGCGGGGGGAAGGCGCTTTTTCAAATCCCCCCGCGTGTGTGTTAAGTTTGCACTTTCACGCCCGCCACGCTTGAATCCCGCGTCATTTGATGCCCGGACTTTTCATCACATTCGAGGGAACCGAGGGGAGCGGAAAATCCACCCACGTCCGCTTGCTCGCCGAGCGCCTCGAGACAGCGGGTCGCAAAACCCGCATGCTGCGCGAGCCGGGCGGCACACCCATCGGGGAGGAGATTCGCCACACGCTCAAGCATAGCCAGCAGAACCACGCCATGACGGCAGAGGCGGAATTGTTGCTGATGAACGCCAGCCGGGCGCAGTTGGTCCGCGAGGTCATTCGCCCGGCCTTGGCGGCGGGTGAGGTGGTGGTTTGCGACCGGTTTTACGATTCGACGATGGCGTATCAAGGATACGGCCGGCAACTGAACTTGGAATTGGTTCGAGGGGTGGTGAATTTCGCAGTGGAGGAGACACGACCGGCGTTGACCTTTCTGCTCACCGTGCCTCTGGCCATCAGCGAGAGCCGGCGCGCCACCCGGCAAGCCCGCGAGGGCATTATCCGGGACCGCATCGAGGAGGCGGACCGCGCTTTCTTCGAGCGCGTGGAGGAGGGCTTCCGGGTAATTGCCAAGGCCGAGCCATGGCGAATTGTTGTGCTCGATTCGACACAATCGCAGGCCCAGGTGGCGGAGGAAATCTGGCGGCGCGTGGGGGAAAAGATTGGCGCGCCCGGGTGACAAAGGGCCGGTCCATTCCACCCGATTTCTGCTTGCTTCCCCCGCGAGGCGCGCGAAAGGTTGGCCCATGGAAAATCCAGACCAGTTGCGGGAACTTTTTCGCATGCAGCAGGCGCTGAACCTGCGCATCGGCGTCCAAACCGGAGGCATGACGGACGAGGAGAAGACCAAGTGGATTCTGAATTATTGCCGCGCCATGTCCCAGGAACTCGCGGAATTGACCGACAGCGTGCCCTGGAAGTGGTGGGCGAAATACCAGAAATTTGACGAGCAAAACGCGCGCGTCGAGGTTGTGGACCTCTTCCATTTTTTGATCAGCATGGCGCAGGTGCTGGGGATGAGCGCGGATGATGTTTTCCAAGCCTACGTGAAAAAGAACGAGGTGAATTTCAAGCGCCAGGAGACGGGCTACGCGGTCAAGGACGAGCAAGATTCAAAGCATATTTGACGGCCCGCCAGGGCACGCAGGTGAAAAATGCCGCGCCTTCCAATGCCCCCTCCTCCTTCTCAATGAAAGCGAGCCGATTGTCCGAACCATCCCGGCGGTGGCGGCGGGAACTCGCCGGAGTGTTGATCGACGAGGGACGAATTCAACGGCGCGGCAAACAACTCGCGCGGATCATTGCGCGGGATTTCGCGGGACGCGAATTGGTGGTGGTGGCGCTGTTGAACGGCACGGTGCTGTTCTTGGCGGACCTCGTGCGAAATCTGGATCATCCCTTGCGGCTGGATTTCATCGGTGTGTCCAGCTACGGAAACAAGACGCGGCCCGGGGAATTGGTCTTCACGAAGGAACTGCGGCTCGACGTGCGCGGCCGTGATGTGCTGCTGGTGGATGACATTCTGGACACCGGCCGGACGCTCCACGCTGTCCAGGGCAAGTTGCGCGAGTTGAAACCGCGCCGCCTCAAAACCTGCGTGTTGCTGGACAAGGCGGCGCGCCGTGAGCAAGCGGTGAAAGTGGATTACACGGGATTCGAAATTCCGGATCATTTCGTGGTGGGTTACGGCCTGGACTACGCGGAGCGCTACCGCAACCTGCCGTTTATCGGCGTCCTGCGACCGGAGATTTATCGAGAAAAGGCCGAGGCGTGATGACCATCCGCGTTCGCTTTTGGTCCTATTTCAAAGACTTCGCCGGCGGCGAGGCGATGGCCGAAACACTGCCGGAGGGAACGACCGTCGGGGAGTTGCACGCGCGGCTCATGGAGCGGCTGCCCAAGCTGCGGGAATTCCAGAAATCCACACTGGTCGCGGTGGGGGTCGATTACGCGCGACCGGAGCAAGTTTTGAAGGACGGGGACGAGGTTTCATTTTTCCCCCCGGTGCAAGGCGGTTGAATCCCCCGCGCCCTGATGAAACGCTCGCTCACCTTGACCGCCGGACCGATTGACGAGGCCGCGTTAATCGCGCAGCGCGAGATGTCGAACGGCATGGGCGCGGCGGTTTATTTCACGGGCGTGGTGCGCGGCCAGGAAGGGGAGGCGACGATCTCGGCGATTGATTATGAGGCCTTTCCACCCATGGTGGAGCGGCAGTTCGGGCTGCTGTTCGACGAAATGGAGACGCGCTGGCCGGTGGAATCAGTCCGGTTGATACACCGCGTTGGCGTAGTGAAAGTGAACGACGCATCGTTGTGGGTGGAGATCCTCGCGCCGCACCGGGGCGAGGCATTCGCGGCCTGCCAGTGGCTTATCGACGAGATGAAACGCGTGGTGCCGATTTGGAAACGGGCGGTGAGATAAGGGATAAGACTGCCGATGACGACGATTGAGATCACCGATTGGAAGAAGCACTTTGTTCCTTTCATCAAATCCAGGACGAGGCGCTGGACAGCATCACGCAAATACTTGAGGCAATGGGGGGCTGAGATGCGGATTTCGTTGACGGAAACGAATCTGACGACGGCGCTTAAAGGATTTCCATTGAAAATGTGAGATCCGATCCTCTCCTTTTTGCTTCCCCTCCGTTGTCTCTGTTTGCTCCTGTTCAATTTCCCTATTGATGCACGGAACGATTGCGCGCGGGCCGGGTTTTTCCCATGCTGAACACGATTCATGAAATTGCTTTTCATCGGGGACATTGTGGGCGAGCCGGGCCGTCGCGCGGTCAAGCAGCTTTTGCCGAAGCTGCGCAAGCAACACAACGTGGATGTGGTGATCGCCAATGGCGAGAACTCGGCGGGCGGCTCGGGGATCACTCCGGACACGGCGGCGGAGATCTTTGGCGCGGGGGTGGATGTGATCACCTGCGGGGACCATTTGTGGGACCAAAAGGAAGTGACCCAATTGATGGAGAAGGAGCCGCGTTTCGCCCGCCCGCTGAACTATCCCGCCGGCACACCGGGGCAAGGCAGCGTGATTTGCCGCAAGGAAGGTCTGCCACCCGTCGCCGTGGTAAACGTGCAGGGACGCACCTTCATGGCCCCGCTGGAAAATCCCTTCGCCATGATGGCGGCGGAGGTGCGCCGGTTGCGTCAAGTGACACCGGTGATTTTTGTGGATGTCCACGCGGAGGCGACCTCCGAGAAAATTGCCATGGCGCGAATGCTCGACGGCCAGGTGACCGCCGTGGTGGGAACCCACACGCATGTGCAAACCGCCGACGAGCAGGTCTTTCCCGGCGGCACGGCGTTCCTGTGCGACGCGGGTTTCACCGGGCCGCACGAGAGCGTGCTGGGTCGCGAGATCGAGCCGGTGATCAAGCGCTTCCTCTCCCAGCAGCCGCAGCGCTTCGCCGTGGCAAAGGAGCGTGTGTTGTTGCAAGGCGCGGTGATCGATCTTGATGGCGAGACCGGGCGTGCCTTCAACATTTTTCGCGTTTCAGAGCGATTGCCGGGCACGTGACCGCGACACCAACGCCTCCTCCGTATGCCACGCAAAGCCACCTCGCAATGGGACTTCGGCGGGGACCTTTTCCCGGCGGGCGAGACGCGCCGCGTGCTGTCCGTGAGCGAGGTGACGCAACAGGTGAAGCGGCTGCTCGAAAAGCAAGTAGGCCAAATCTGGGTGACGGGCGAGGTGACGAACCTCCGCGTGCAAAGCTCCGGGCATTCCTATTTCACCATAAAGGACGCCGGAGCGCAGTTGAGTTGCGTGCTGTTTCGCGGCGAGGGCGCGGAGCAACGGGCGCTCCTCCAGGACGGGCGGCATGTGCTCCTGCACGGGGACATGACGGTGTACGAGCAGCGCGGGCAATATCAATTGATCGTGCGTCAAGTGGAGTTGCAGGGCGTCGGCGCGCTGCAACTGGCGTTCGAGAAATTGAAGCAAAAGCTGAACGCCGAGGGCTTGTTCGCGCCGGAGCGGAAGCGTCCCCTTCCCCGCCACGCGCAGCGGATCGGGCTGGTGACCTCCCCCACCGGCGCCGCGATTCGTGATGTGCTGCATGTAATCGAGCGCCGGAATCCCGCTTTGGAAATCGTGCTCGTTCCGTGTCGTGTGCAGGGTGACGGCGCGGCGGCGGAGATTGCGGCGGCGGTGACCATGTTAAGCGACTGGCACGCGGGCGCAGTCGCGGGCGGTGGCGCGGGATTGGATCTAATTTTGGTGACACGAGGCGGTGGCAGTCTGGAGGATTTGTGGGCGTTCAATGAGGAAGCGGTCGCGCGGGCGATCTTTCACTCCGCGGTCCCGGTGGTCTCGGCAGTGGGCCACGAGATTGATTTCACGATCAGCGATTTTGTCGCGGACTTGCGGGCCGCAACGCCGAGCGCGGCGGCGGAGATTATCACGGAGGGCGTGTTTGGCAGCCGGGCATTCGTAAGCGCGGCCAGGAACCGGATGCAAACGCTGGCGCGCCGACGGCTGGAGTTGGAGCAAGAGGCTCTGGTGGCCCGATTCCAACGTCTGGCGCGGGCGCACCCGCGGCGGCGCCTGAACGAGCGTTGGCAACGGCTCGACGACGCGCAGAGCGGGCTGGCGCGCGGCGCGCGGCAACTTTTGCGGGCGCACCTTGCCCGCTGGCACACGCTCGCCGGGCGTCTGGCGCGATTGCGCCCCTCGCAGGAATTGACCCGCAAGCAGGAACGCCTCGCGCGAGTGGAAAGGCAAGGTCGCGAGGCGGCGCTGCGGGCACTGGAGAGAAAGCGGACCGCGTTGGCAGAACTGCTCACACGGCTGCGACTGCTTTCGCCGGAGCAAGTGCTCGCCCGCGGTTACTCGATCACGCGGGACGCGGCGACCGGAAAGATCATTCGAAACGCGGCGGAGGCGCGGGCTGGCCAACGACTCAAGACCCGGGTGAAATCCGGCGAGATTGAAAGCGTGGTGCGAGGGGAGGAACCGCTCGATCCGCTGTTTGAATGGGCAAGACCAAAGGAAAACAAGACGGGCGGGTGACGGCGTCCGAACGAGGCACAAGGCGATCAATCCCAAACCGGAGGCGGGCTGTTTATGATCCAACAATTCAAAGATTGGCTCGCGAGTTGGCGGTTTGTTTTCGAGGGCGTGCCGGCGCTTGGCTGGCAGGCGTTTGCCATGTTTAATTTGGGCTTCTGCCTCCTTGGCGCGGTGGTGCTTGCGGAAGGCAAAACAACCAACTCGCTGGATCAAAAAGTGAGCCGGCTGGCGCTGGAGCACCCGGCGGGCCGTGGCCCTTACGCCGCCTGGCTCACCAAATTCGGCGACGGGGCATATACGGAGAAGCTCTGCCTGGCTAGCGCCGCCCTGGTTCTGTTGGCGCGCCGCGCGTATTATGTTCCGGCCCTTTACTTCGGAGTGTACGGCTCGCTGAGAGTCAACGGCTGGCTGAAGGGCTGGTTCGGCCACCCGCGTCCCGAGTTCCCGGATTGGGAGTCCATCGGCGGGCTGGGGTTTCCCAGCGGGCACTCGTCGGCGGCCGCGACCATCTATGGGTTTTGGATTCTTTTTGTCCTGACGGAGATCCGGTCCAAGGGACTCAAATGGGGAACGATTGCCCTGCTTGCAACCGTGATCCTTATCGTCGGCGTGACGCGGATCACCTTGATGGCCCACTGGCTCACAGATGTCTTGGGCGGCCTCTGCTTCGGCTTTGCGTGGGTCATGGCGTGGTTTTGGGTGAGCCGAAAACTGGCGGGTGACCTGATCCGCCGCGAGACGGAGTTTGAGTTTCGCGGGCTAAGTGAGAAGGCCGCGACCCCGGGCGGCAAATAACGCCCGGAGGCAGGTCGATTGACGAGGGACAGGCTTTCCCATTGTCAAGGCCCGTCGGGACCGTATGCTGGAAAATAATCTCAGCCAAAGTTTGCCATGAAAGCCAAAGCCCTCCCCGCCGGTTTGCTGCTTGCCTGCCTCGCTTCCGTTGCCCTCCCGCTGGCC
>CAZMLP010001195.1:0-5983 GCA_964566745.1 uncultured Verrucomicrobiota bacterium
CCACCTCCCAAATACAAGGGACCGGTCGCCGACCGGTGCGGGAACGTCCGAGCAGCAAGATTTACCAACGGCGCCGCCGAAGGCTTTTGTCTGTGGCCGCAGATTTGCCCGCACGGCTCAGCGAGCCGTCCCCACCTGGCGCCTGCCTGGCTATGTTTCCGGGGAGCCCACCCCGTCGGCGCGCGGCTACATAATTACTTAATTTGCCCTAACGGATGTCGGAGATTGCCAAGGGCGCTTCAAAACACACGGCCCCTTTGGGGGGAGGTCGCGGGCAAATAGTGCCTGTGACCAAAGAAATAAAGGACGGGGCTTTGGTTTCCAACCACAGGACCCCGTAACCCATCAGTGACGCGATGACTTTTAGGGCAATTCCAGAAATATTGTAGCCGCGCAAAGGTGGGAACGGCGCGTTGCGCTGTCTGTTCAACCTCGCCTTTCCAATACAATTGCGGACCTCGCAGCGCGAGGTCCCCACCACCAAAGGCCTCAGTTTTTCTTGTACCGCTCCAGGTCCCGTTTCTCTGTGGTATGGCCGCGCCGCTCGGGGCCGGACATTCCCTTCAGGACTTTCGCGAACTTAAAGTGTGCCGCCGCGGAGTCGCCGGATGGCGACCCATAGTTTGTCGCCGTCCGACTCCTTCACAATGCGGCTACGCGGGTGGTATCGGCCAACGACGCAGCGGGAAACACACGAAATTCAGCGGCACCCGAGGCGAACCCGGAGTCTTTAGGTCACGAGGTCTTGGGCAACCGACCGCGATACGAGGAGGGTGACTCTCCCGTCACCTTTTTAAACACCCGGTTGAAGTGCGTCAGCGATTGAAACCCCACCTCGTAGGCGATTTCACTGACCCGCAGGTTTGGATTCAGCAAGAGATTCTTGGCCTTTTCCGTGCGCACCCGGGACACGTACTCGGTGAAGTTCAGCCCGAGCGATTTTTTGAAGAGTTTGCAAAAGTAAAAGACGCTGGTGTGGACCGCCTTGGCCACCTGCCCGAGGGAAAGGTCCTCCGTATAATGCTCCTCAATGAAGGTTTTTGCCCGAGTGATGATTGGCGGCTCCGCGTTGGCGGCTTGCACGGCAATCTGGTTGCTCTTCATCGAAAGGTGGTCGGCGAAAATGAACAGCAGCTTGGAAATGGACTCCAGTTTTTTCGCCGAGACCACGGGCGTGGCAAAAAAAGTTTCTCGCGCCCGTTCGTGGTCAACCTCCACCCCCAGCTTCTGCAACTCGCTGACGGCCTTGTCGAAAGCCGCCTGGGTGGGTTTTTGCCGCATCACCTGGCCAGTTTGGAGGAACCCGATGGTTTCTCCCCCCAGTTTGACGGGCACGGCGGTCTCCACCAGTCCGTAGGCGCAAGTCATGCTGCAAGGCTCGTCCATCGCGGAACGGGCGAGGGACTCCTGCATTTGCAGGCAGGCGGCGCAAGTGCGACTCCGCTCCGCCATGAGGGCGCAAAACCTGTTTTCGTTGCGCTTGCCGTGCAGCGGGAGCCGCCAGGTTTCCAGGGGGCGGAAAGTGACCGGCATGCCCGTCGCCTCGGTGTAGGCGCGCTCGTATTCCCGGAAAATTTCGGAGCCCGCCAGCTTTTCAATCATTTGCCCGTTCTTGTTCATATTTTTCCAGCTTCCACGCCTCGCCAGTTTGGCTTCAGCGAGGGCAAAATATGCAAACACGGCGGACAGGAAAATTGGGGGGCGCTCCTAAAATGAATAAAGAACCGGAGGAGGAAGGCTAGGGAAATTCCCTATCCGGGGAAACATGCGCGAAGCGCGGGCGACCGGCGCGGCCCGCCGGGAGGCGAACGGGCCGCGTCGAGAAAGCAAAGTTGTCAACCGATCGCGGCGATCAATTGCGCGCGGGTGAACTGAATCCGCCGGATCATCACCGCGGCCATGCGTTTCACGAGCGAATAACCCAGGTCGCTATCCAGCTCGCACTGCTCCCGCAACTGGGGGCCGTAGAAAAAGATTGCCGAGGTGTCCTCCAACGCCCTCGCGTCAAAGTGCCAGTAGTAGGGCGGAAACAACCATGACCAACCCAGGGCCTCGCCCGCGCCGAGCACCTGAATTCGGGCGCTGGTGGCTCCCTCGCGGCGGGACTCGATGGCGATCTTGCCCGACTCGATGAGATAGAACCGGTTCGCCGGATCCCCCTCGTTAAAAAGCACCTGGCCAGGCGCGAAACGGGCGCGCACGGCCACCGCCGCCAAGGCCTCCAAATGCTCCGGCTTCAATCCTTGGAGGAACGGGTGGCTGGCGATGACCTGCTCGACGGTCGGCGGGGACCCGGTCTCGTCCAGGCATCCAGTGGTGTGGCGCAAATTCCTCATAAGGATTTTTCCCGCAAGCCAGTCATGCCGCAGTTCCAGCAATCCCGGGCCGGGAGGATTTCAGACAAGCTTTGGGGTCAGATTGGGGGCGGAGGCGGCGGCTTTTTGCACTGGTTCGGGGGGATTGACGGCGCTCCACTCGGGCTCCAACCAGCGGCGCAAGAGAAAGAGGTAAATAACGGGCAAGGCGGCCGCGACCAAAAACACCAGAAATGCGTCGAAAGTTATCATAAAAGGCAAGGTTTGTTGCGGTTCGTTTCGTTTTCGTCCGGGGCGGCGAACATCGCCGCGATCCGTGAGAACTTTGCCCCATACCGGCCCCGGCGCTTTTCAGAAGTTGCCGGACAAGCATCCAATTTTGCCATTCCGGCGCTCAGAAAACGGCGGCCTTCAATCCGGTGACCTCGCGCACGCGCCGCGCGATAGCCGAGAGTTTTCGCAACGGCAGGTGACCGCTCTCCGCGTTAAAGGGCGTGGGCATGGCCGAGCAAATTTGCACCAGCGGGATTTGGGCGCCGCGCTCCACGAGCTCCCGCAGACGCAGGGCATACTCCTCAATGTCCGCGGCGTCAGGCGCCTCGCCGCCGAGGGCGGGAAACAGGCTCTGAATGACGACCGGACGACGGCGGGCCAGCTCCAGAATGTTTTCCAAGATGTCCGCCAGGGGACGGTCCCCTCGATTGAGACGGTCCATGCCCGCCTGCGTGCCGGCATCCAGCTTGGCCCAGATTTCATCCCGGACGGTGAAAAGCTCCAGCGACCGGGCAACCTCGGGACGGTCAAGACCGCTTGCGTTGGTCAGCAACACCAGCTTGAAAAACGAGGCGCGGGCGCGCGCCCGGAGATGAACAATTGCCTCAACGGCATCCACAAACACCGGAGAAAGTGTCGGCTCCCCGTCACCGCTCAAGGTCACCAGCCTCAGGCATGCCAGTCCGGCCGGGACCTTCTGAAAAGCGGGCCGCTGGCAAATCGCTCCGGAAGAGATGAGGTCCAAAGTCGCCTTCAATTCGGCAATCATCTCGTCCAGGTCCAGCGACATGGCGGGGGGTGGCTCCGCGCGATTCACCTCGCAATACACACAAGCGAAGTTGCACTTCCGGTCTGGATTCAAGTTCACCCCGGCCGAGATTCCCCCCATTCGCGGAGAGACAAAGGCATAGACGTGGCGCTGGCCAAGGAAATCGCGCGGGCACCCGCACTCGGTTCCCGCCAGCGACCGGCGGAGAGTGGACGGAGGATTGGGCAAGGCGGTCATGCAGAACAAGAAAACGCGCTCAATTGACGATGATCTCGCGCTCCCGCTCCCGGACCACGAGAACCGGGCACGGCGCATGCCGCACGACTTGCTCCGCCACGCTGCCCAGAAGGATGTGCTTGAGGCCGGTCCGGCCGTGGGTGGAGATGACGATCAAATCAGCCGCCAAATCATTCGCGACCTCGATAATCTCCCGCGCGGGTGGCCCGATTCGCACCACAGTGTTGACCGGCGGGCCTTCCCCCGAAGCGCTGGCGGCAAGCTTGGCCAGTTCCTTCTCGGCCCCAGCCTTCATGGTGGCCTCAATTTGAGCGGTGTCGAGCGCCCCATACTCCCCGACGGTGTAAACGGGATGAACGACATGCGCCAGCGTGAGCGCCGCTTGCTGGCTGCGGGCGAGCGGCAGGGCGTACTGCAACGCCTTTTGAGAACAATCTGAGAAATCGACGGGGACCAAGATCCGCCTCATGCGAAACGGAGAACTCGCCGCCTCCATTAACGCTTCATCGCGGCTTCCCATCTCGATGGTCACATTGCCGGTTTTGCCGGAGGGTTTGGCTTTCATCGTTGTATCCTGGTTGAAGGTTCCACTGACGTCCCAAGTCCCTCAATGGACCCGTTGACGACGCGATGACTATCGACCAAGCCCCGTTTCCTGCCTACCCGGCCTTTGGGCAATACTGGCCAAATTTTGGCGATGTCTCGAAATCAATGGCAACCGCAGGCATGCGCGGCATGCCGGCCCAACTCCGGGCTGAGGAAGGGAATGCCCAGCGACATTCCGCGCAAGATTAGCACGACACCCAATAAAGCCAGATAAGCGGGAACCACCCGTTGCAAACCGAAGCGAATCCGCGGCGGAATGACTTTTCCCGCCAGGCCGACGGCCAGCAACGCGGGGGTCGTGCCCAAGCCGAACACAAACAGATACGCCACCCCCCACGCCACACTTCCCAACGCGAGGGCGCCCGCGCAAGCCATGTACACCAGGCCGCACGGCAAGAGGCCGTTCAACATTCCCAGCAAAAAAGTGGAGGCGAGGCCGCGCCGACGCAGCAAGCCGGCCAGGCGGGACCGGACGCGCGCCACCATTCGCGAAATCGGCGCCGCCAGCGCGAGCCGCGACGACAAAAGAAGTCCGGCGAGGATGGCCGCGCCCGCGCTGACGGAGGCCCATCTTTGAATGCCCGCGAGCGCAAAGCCCAAACCGATGGCTCCAGCAACCAGGCCGAGAAGCGCGTAGGTGAGAATGCGGCCGGCATGATAAACGACCCGTCCCAGCAAAAAGGAGCGGCGCGTGTGGCCGGCGTTTGGCACCGCCAGCAGCAGCGGGCCGCACATTCCCACACAATGCAGGCTGCCCAGCACGCCCATCACCAACGCTGGCCAAAGTGTTCCCATGTCCGCTGGTTCGGTCACGACCGGCTCACCACAATGGAGTCAGCGAGGTAATAATCCTGGCCGCCCGCCGACCAATAGACCCGGACTTTCCACAACCCGGGTTGAAGCTGGCTCGCGTCGAGCCGTTGCGACCCGTCGTCACCAATCTCCAGTTTGATTTCGCGGTCAAGTTTCTCGTTCGACGGCCGGTAAAGCCGGAGCCGTCCCGAGACACGGTTGCCCAATTGCGATTTGGGCAGGGCAAAGGTGATCACCTGGCGCGCCGCGTCGTAGGTGATCGTCGTCGGCTCCAGGACCGGGCGAGTGCGGTTGATGCGGTCCAACTGCTGCTGGTACCGGATCTCCTCCTCATAGTAGTCACCGCGGACAAGGTCCATTTTGTGGCGTGACAGGGAAATAACCGCCGTCACGGTGAAGATGGCAAAGCCGATGAAATAGGTGGTGATGGCCACCGGCCAGGGATTATTGGGAAACTTGAATCGCATATCAGTGTGGCCCCGGAACGCCTTCCTCACGCGGTCCGGCGAAAATTGTGTCCACAGTGGAGAGACGTTTGCCGTTCGCGTAAACGCCGATCCTGAGTTTGGTGTTGTGGCCGGTGAGAACGCCGGGAGACAACTCGACCAGAACGGACGTCGCCACCAGTTGCTCTTTGGGAACCGTGAGCGCCCCCGCCCCCATCACCTTGAGTTTGCCGGCCGGGCTTTCCAGCCGCAGAGTGACTGGCAGTGCCTGCGAGGTTTTGTTGACCAGCTTGAGCGTGTAGAGGTTCTCGATGCCGTCAGCGGTGCGCTGGAAAAGCGCGCCCGGCGCCCGGAGAAGGGTCGCCTCCACGGCGGAGCGGGTGAGGACGAGATAGAGAAACAACGAGATGAGCGCCGCCAGCACCACGCAATACCCCGCCAGGCGCGGGGTGAAGCGAAACTTGTCGCGCCGCTCGATGCTGTTCAGCGACGCGTAGCGGATCAAGCCGCGCGGCTTTCCAATT
>CAZMLP010001196.1:0-2428 GCA_964566745.1 uncultured Verrucomicrobiota bacterium
GAACTTGAGGCCCGGATCGACGAAATATCCCGGAAGCTCACCGGCTTTTTTATCGGTCGATACGACCTCCGTTTTTCGAGCGAGGAGGATTTGCGCGCCGGCAGAAATTTCCAAATCATTGAACTGAATGGCGCCGCCTCGGAAGCCACCAGCATCTATGACGCCCGCAACTCGATCTTCGCCGCCTACCGGACCCTGTTCCGGCAATGGGATCTGGTCTTTGCCATCGGCGCGATGAATCGCCAGCGCGGTTGCCCGCCGACGAGCCTTTCGTTGTTATGGCGGAAATGGCGCGAGTTTTCCCGAATGGTTGTGACGTATCCATCGGCGGACTGAGTTAAGCGTATGTGCACTGTCACAGTGATTGCCCGGCAAGAAGGCTATTGCCTGGGAATGAATCGCGACGAAAAACTGGCGCGCCCGGCCGGCCTCCCGCCGGTGTGGAAAACTATCGAGGGTCACCCGCTGCTTGGTCCTTCCGAGCCGGGCGGGGGGACATGGATCGCGCTGAATGGCGATTTGGTGACGTTCGCCCTCATCAATTGGTACGCCATCCCGGCGCGGGTTGGCCGCGACCGCGCCGTCAGCCGGGGAGAGGTGATCAATTCAGCGGGGATGGCCTGCTCGCCGGATTCCGCGGACGCGGCGCTTGACCGGTTGCCCCTCCACCGGATCAACCCTTTTCGTTTGATCGGAGTGTTTCCCGCGAGCAAAGAGATCGCCGAATGGCGCTGGGATTTGAAAACGCTCGCCCGCCAGGACCACCCTTGGGCGACCCGGCAATGGATTTCCTCCGGTTTTGACGAGCCGGTTGCGCAACGGGAGCGAGGCGGGGCATTCGAGGAGGCGCGGCGGCAACGGTCCGCCGGAAGCGCCGATTGGCTGCGCCGCCTGCACCGCTCTCATTCCCCGCAAACAGGCCCGTTTTCAACCTGCATGCACCGCGCCGACGCCGCGACGGTAAGCTACACGGAGGTTTGCGTTTACCAACAGCGGGCCACCATGCGCTACCATGCCGGCCCGCCCTGCCAGCACGCGCCTGGTTTCGTCCAGCACTACTCCAGCGATTCTTTTTCCGCCGCTGTGGCCCATTGAACCCGGAAATGCCCGCGCGATCTCATCAAAGGGGGCCCGAATCATCTGGACATCCGGCGGGGGTTTTAGTAAGTTCTCTTACGAAGATTTGAAAAGAGATGAACAGGAGTTGATCAACCAAAAACGACGGCCATTTCCCGGCTTGATTTTCAATTTAACCACCCCTCCCTCCCCCCAAAAACCATCGCCGTGCGCGCCCCTTCCTCATTCTTGTCCCGATGCCTTCCACCGAAAATAACGAGGGATCGATCGTATGGTCAGAATAGGCGGGATCCATGGAGGGCCGGATTACGGCGATTCAATTAAACTGTGGCCCTTTTAGGTGGGGACCTCGCGCTGCGAGGTCCGGTGAGAATCAGGCTTATCCGGGAATATCCGGACGGTGCCGCGCGCCGTCCCTGCCATCGCCCTGCTATGCTTTTTCGCGAAATGCTCTAAGTCGCCAAATGAAGCCTGCGGAAAGACCAGTTCCTCTCTCGCCGCCCTCGGGCGTGGCCAAAACCACGAGGCCGGTTTCGGTGGGTTGTGTTCACTGCGCGGGATCGCTGGCCCTTAAATCCAGGCGAATCAAGGTGGATCAAGGTCCTTGCGGACGGCTATCGCACCGCCGGGACCCGGAGAGAGGAGGTTGTGATCGTTGAAAATCAAAGCGATTCAAGGTGCTGGCGCGTTGCCCGCTTGCGGGCGGCTCTCTGGCACACCGCCATGCTCACACCGCCGTCCACCGTTGGCCCAATCGCTCAATCCGGGCGAATCAAACCCAATCAAGCCATCCTTTGGGCTATGACAATCGTCTTGGAGGAAATCCAACAACTGCACTCGCCCGTAACCGGTGGCGTGCCGGAAGCGCGATTCACCCCTGAATTCCGGGCAATTCAAGGCATTTCAAGGGGTCGCGCGCAAGGCCCGAATGCCAGGAAAATGGGAAATTTTTACAGGAGGAATCGGAAAGAACGCAGAGACCTCTCTCCGCCTTCTCCGCGTCCTCCTGTTCAATTTTTTGTTTTCCACCGTTGGCCCAATCACTCAATCCGGGCGAATCAAACCCAATCAAGCCATCTGGCGGATCGTGCCGCTGGTCTCGCAGGCGAATCCAACGACCGCGCCCGCCGGAAACCGGTGGCGTGCCGGAAGAGCGATTCACCCCCGAATTCCGGGCAATTCAAGGCATTTCAAGGGGTCTCGCGCAAGGCCCCAGGGCAGACGCATCTAAAAATTGGGGTGACAAGTGGGACAAAATGGCGCTGGTACTTTTTTTGGATGTGTATAAATAGGTGGGGATGCCAAAGCATCCGAAGCTGAGTCTGGTCGAGCATTTTGAAACCCTGGCCGA
>CAZMLP010001197.1:0-4746 GCA_964566745.1 uncultured Verrucomicrobiota bacterium
GATACTCGTGGTTCTCGGCGACAGGCATGGTCTCCATCAGCTCAATGGCCCGGTCATACGACGCCACCGCCGCCGCCAGTCTCGCCACTGTCGCCTGGCTCCGCAACGCGTTGCCCCGGTTCATCCAGGTCTGGGCCAGGCCGTGGCGATACGCGGGGTTCTCGGCGACAGGCAGGCCTTCCCGCAACTCAATGGCCCGGTCAAACGACGCCACCGCCTCGGCCAGACTCGCCACTGCCCCCTGGCTCTGCAACGCGTTGCCCCGGTTGTTCCAGGCACTGGCCAGATTGTTGCGATACTCGTGGTTCTCGGCGACAGGCAGGGTCTCCATCAACTCAATGGCCCGGTCAAACGACGCCACCGCCGCCGCCAGGCTCGCCACCGTTCCTTGGCTCTCCAACGCGATGCCCCGACTACTCCAAATTCTGGCCAGGCCGTGGCAATAGTGATGGTTCTTCTCAATGGGCAAGGTCTCGAACAGCGCGATTGCCCGGTCGTATACCGCCGCCGCCGCCACCAGGCTCGCTGCCGTCCCTTGACTCTGCAATTCGATTCCTTGAAGGCAGAGCTTCACGATCTCCTCTTGCCGTCGTTTCTGCTCGTCCTCCGACAAGGGCTGAGTGAGGGCTGACTGCTCCTCTCGCGTGGCCTTCGGATGCGTCGGAACGAGAGTAGGATCAACTACACCCCCGTTTGCCCTTTGGTCAGCTCGGCTCACAGATCGCGCCTGCCCCACAGCGATTTGCTGACGCAGGTACTCGGCAAAGCTTCCAACGTTGTGATTGCCCGCCCGGTAATACTTGACGGAACTGTCGTGCAGCGGCAACGCCAACGAACCGCGCAGCAGCAAGAGTGCCCCAAAGGCGCGAGAGATGCGCCCGCACCCGTCATAAAACGGATGCAGTGTCCCTCCGTTCAATTCCCATTCCGCCCACGCCGCCAACGGCACCGGGTCCACCGCCAGTTCCCCCCAACGGCGCCATAACTCCGCGCAGAACTGCTCCACCGCCCGCTCCACCTCCTCCGGCGGCGCCTTGGCCGGAGAAATCATTTGCTCCGGCCCGTCCCCGAGACGAACCGTCTTTTCCCCAATCGGCCAGGTTCGCAACCGCCCGGCGGGCAGCAGGCCCTCGTTCATCCGGTCGGCAACGCCGAACAACAATGCCTTCACCTCGTCGGGATTTTGGGGGTCCGGTCCCTTTCGCGCGTCGAAAACAAACTGGCAGGCCCGCTCCTCGTTTTGGGCCGCCCGTTCCTTGAGCGCCTCGCCGGTCAGGAGCAGCGGAAGTTTTTTCGCGCTTGTGCTGGTGTCCGACACGCCGTGCCGGGTCCGGCTAAGGGCCAGGCTGTTCGCCCCGAGCACCTCCGCCACATACCGCCAGTCCACCGAATCGTAGTTGAACCTAGCAAGGGGGGGCATGCTCAGGGGGAAAACGCCATAACGAAAATAACGACGCCAGGCAATGTCGTGGTGCTCTTCCTTTCGCGCACTTGAAACATAAAGCGTGCTTTCCGTTGGGTGACGCCAGCATACGTTGTTTCCCTTCCGGCGCAAGCGCCGACACGAAAGCATGCCGAAACCGGGGAGAGCCACGCGCCTGGCTGGCCAATACGCCAGCGTTCAGCGGAACAGAGAAGCCAAGCCCGAGCAGCCCGATGGGAGGCCCAGTTTAAACAGCGGCAGCCACCGGCAGCGGAACAACATTCTCCTGGGCGGCGGGCGCGATGCTGAACCAGTCCTTGGCTTCGGCATCGGTGGCGAGAGCGCGGTAATTGGAAAAAATCACTTGGGTAGAATTACCGCATTCCAGCGCCACAGCAGGAACGTCCTTCAGAACGGCCACGCGATAGGAAATGTAAGAGTGCCGGAAACCATTTCGTTGCCATTTGATTTTGGCCCGCGCCGCCGCGCGCTCGAAACGGTCTCCCAGGGCGTTGCCGACGTTTTCGGCGTGTTCCTGGCAGGGATTCACCGAGCCAAACGACCGGGCATGAGGCGTGAGCCAAGCGGCGAGGTTGTCGCAGATAGGCACGAGGCGGCGGGCGGCGGTCTTCGCAATTTCCGGCCCGACGACAATGAGCCGCTCGGCAAGCCGGACATCCCGCCAGTCAAGCCGCGAGACCTCCGCCAGTCGCAAACCGGCAAAGGCGGCGATGGCCAGCGCGGGTTGGATGGCCGAATCCGCCGCCGCGAGGATCGCCCGCATATCGCCGGAAGTGTAAATGCCAATGGGAGCGTGCTTCTTCCTGGGGGCGGAGATTTCGGAGATTTCCAAGGCAAGCTCCGCTGGCACGTATTTCTGGCGGCGGGCGAAATTAAACAGGCTCGTGATTTGCCGGAGCATGTTCTCCTTGGTGCGCGCGGCGGCGGGGCGACGGGTCTTTTGATTTTGCAGCCCGTAAATCCATTGCTGAACGAGCGCCGCATTGACGGCGTTAATCGAGAGTTCAAACGCCTTGGCGAACTGGCCGAGCCGGGTTTCCAGATCGCGAACATGAACCGCCGAGCAACCGGCGCTCTGTCGGTCGGCGATGAATTCCGTGACGACTTCGGCCACGGATTTCCGGCGCATATTGGCGGGGTGCTTCTGTTGGTAGAACAGTGTCGTCTCGGCGAGCGTGACGCCGGGGGGCAGACCCGCTCGAGCGGCAGCGTAGTCGCGGACGATTTCAACCAAGCGCGGGGCGGTGGCGTTTCCAGGGCCTTCGGTCTCACTCAGCAAATCAAGGGCTTGTTGCAGAGAGACACGATCCGAAGCGCTCAATGCCGCCGCGCCGAGCGCGCCTTGCGCCTTTTGCTTCGCAACGCGTGACGCCTCCTCGTTGGCCTTGGCAAAGTCCACGAAACGCCGAAGCTGTCGCTTCCCGTTGGCGTAGTAGCTCAACAAGAAGGTTTGGAAGTTCTCCCCGCGAACATTCCCTTTGTTCTTGTAAATCTTCACCGTGACATCGCCGTTGCGAACAACGTGCGGCCACTTGGCAGGGAGGCGGGGGGACTTGGCTTCCGGCGTCGGGAGTTCGGGGGAATGGCTCGCTTTCATGTGTCAAACTGTAACAACAGTGTAACAACAAGTCAAGCAAACCTCCAGAAAACCTCGATTTAGTTGGTGCCGACGGAGGGGGTCGAACCCACACGGCTTTAAAGGCCACAGGATTTTGAGTCCAGCGCGTCTGCCAATTCCGCCACGTCGGCACTCCAACCAATCGCGTCCGGCCCGTTGCCGACGCAGGGGCGAAACTTACAAAGCCTTTTCCCCCGTAGCAAGCGCTGTTTGCAACATAGTCGTTTGCAACATTTCGAGCGACCTCATTTACCGGGCGGGGGCATTCCGGGCGTCTTTGGTAAGGTCCCATAAATAGATCGCCACCGCCGTGAGCCCGCGCTAGCATTTTGCACAATCCGAAACCACCGGTCGCATACCCATATTTGCTTTCACGCCTTTGGGTTGCCCGGAATAACGTCCATGCACCCTCGGTCTCCATCCAAACTTTCCCGGCGGTGTTGGCTGCGCTCGACCGGGTTGGGTCTGCTGGGATTCGGGCTATGGCCAGGCGTGACGCGGGCGGCGGAACGCCGAACCCCCAAATTCCTGTTGCAATGGGGCAAGCGCGGCGAGGGCAAAGGCGAATTCCATTCCCCGGTCGGCATCGCCATCAACCGGCATGACGAGATTTTTGTCACTGATCTGCTGAACGAGCGCGTGCAGGTCTTCCGGCTGGACGGCAAGTTTGTCTCGATGTTTCCCGTGCCGAAGCAGCCCGGAGGCATCGCTGTGGATCACGCCGGCCGCGTTTACATCGCCCATTGGTCGTTGCACAAAATCGCTGTGCACGAGCGGGATGGCCGGCCCCTTCGCGAATGGGGGCAGAAAGGCTCCGCGCCGGGCGAGTTCAACCTGCCGGGCGGCCTCGCCGTCGCCCCGGACGGGCTCGTCTTCGTCCCAGACCAGGGGAACGCCCGGATTCAAGTGTTCACGCCCGAGGGAAAGTTCGTGCGGCAATGGGGCGAATTGGGCGGTGGTCCCGGCCAGTTTGGCCTGGGACGCGGCTTGGGTTCGCGTTTTGCCGGCCCACAGTTCCTCGCCCTGGACACGCACGGCAACGTCTATTCCACCGATACCCAATTGGGCCGGGTGCAAAAATTTTCACCCGAGGGGAAGTTTCTTGCAGTGTGGGGCAGCAACTCGAAAGAACCAGGCGGCTTTGGGGGTCGCGAGACGCCACCGGAGGGGCCCATCGCGTTATGCGCCGATCGCCGCGACCGCGTTTGGGTCGGCGCGTCGAACCATCTCGTCCAACAGTTCGATCCCGGCGGCAAATATCTTCGAGGCTTTGGCGGAGAGGGCGAGGGGCCGGGTGAGTTTCGCACGCCACACGGCCTGGCCTTGGATCGCCACGGCAACCTCTATGTGGTGGACACGCGCAACCACCGAGTCCAGAAGTTCTCGGTGAGTGGTTGACGGCGAATCGGGGCGGCGGCGAAAACGAAATTTGCCACTCCCCAAAACTGGTTTACAGTCACGAAGTCAAACGAGCTGTTTAAACATACCCATTCCATTACCAACCATTATGAAACGATCCGCATCCGCTGTTTGGAAAGGCAACCTCAAGGAAGGCAAAGGCACGATTTCGACCGAGAGCGGCGTCCTCAATGAAACCCCCTACTCGTTCAGCACCCGCTTCGAGGGTGTGCGCGGCACCAACCCCGAGGAGTTGATCGGTGCGGCCCACGCCGGTTGCTTCACA
>CAZMLP010001198.1:0-8120 GCA_964566745.1 uncultured Verrucomicrobiota bacterium
GCCGAATTGGTTGGTGTAACTGCCGGCGAGTTTTTCGCCAGCTTGCCTGAGGGTGAGGAGAGTGTCGCCGGTTTGCCCGGCGAGTGACCATTTCCAGGCGCCAGCGGCAGGGGTTTCGGCGGCCATTGTGGTAATTGCCGCAAGGGCGAGCGCGGCGCAGAACGAGAGGAAACGTTTCATAAGCGCGGTGTCTGTTATGGACTGGAAACTGGGGATCTTCACAAGCCAGGCTCAATACCCTTGGCGCAGCAACAGATGCACGGCCACTATCAGACCGATGGTGACCAGCGACATCATCAGGGCGGTCGGGCAAAAATAGGACCCGATCATCATCAGGATCCCGCCGATCATGGGGACGAAGGAACCTTGTTTCTTGCCGTAGATATAGTAGCCGAAGCCGATGGTTCCCCAAAACAAGGAGGCAAACAGAATGCTGGTGGAGATGTGAAGATTTTCCACGCCGCGACCTTACGCGGAATCAGCCGGGGTGACCAGCAGAACTGAAACCGGCGGGCAGGACGAGTCCGCCGGGGTTACCGCGCTTGCTGGCGGATCATTTTCAGATACTGGAGCGCCAGCGTGTCGTCGGGATTGATCCGCAGGGCCGCGTTGAAATATTTCTCCGCCTCGTCGGGCCGCCGCGCTTGCAGGCAGATAATGCCCAAACTCCCGAGCGCCTCGAAGTCCTGGGGGTTCAGCCGGATCACCTCGCGGAATTCTTTGAATGCGTCCGCGTAGCGCGCCGCGCGCATGTAAACCGACCCGAGATCGTAATGCGCCTCGTCACCGGCGGGGTCCAGTTCGATCGCTTTTTGCAGGTGCGGTATTCCTTCCGCCATCTGGCCTTGCGCGGCGAGCGCACGACCCAGGCGTTTATGGGCCTCGGCGTCGTCGGGATTGTTCTTAACGCGAAAGGCAAAATGCTCTGTGCTCACGCGCAGAAAATACTCCGAGAAATCGCGGCCCACAGTCTGGTAGTCATCCTGGTTCCTCGGCAGCACTTGAAACGAGAGCTCGCCCATTTCATCCACGGTTTGCAGGCCGAAGCGGACACGCTTGGGTGGATGATTCGGATTGCGCACGTTGTTCGTGCTATTGTCGTAAATGTAGTGGAGCACAACTTTCGTGCCTTTGGGCAATTCGACCGGCCGGGCGTACCGGTAGTCGCCCTGGCGGTTGAAGTCCCAATCCTTGATGCGCAGCAGCCATTGCTTTTTTCCGTCCGGCAGGATCGCGTAACTTTGCAAGTCCTTGCCGAGATAATGCGCGTGCGCGCTCACACGAATGAAGCTCAGGTCCACGGGAAGCGTGTAGGATTCCTCGCCAACGTAGTTCGGCTCGTCCGGAGGAATGTCGAGGTTCAACACGGTGAGGCGCAGACGGTAAGGGCTGTTCGTGGGGGGATCGTCCGTGAAATAAAATCCGACCGAGGGCTGCACGGTCTCCGGCTTGCCGGAGGGGTTCATGTGAACTTGCAGGACAAGATCCGTGTTCGTTTCGAGCACCCAGGCCAATCCGGGCGGATTGAAGTAAGGTGTCTTGCCCGGCTGCCAGCCGAGCAATTGCCCGCCCGGCATGTTGACCGTCTCTGGCGCCTCCATGCCATCAAACCCCGGCGGGTTCTGACGTTCCGCCAGACGACGCGCGCGGCGGGTGCGGTCAATCTCGATGAACGCGTGATGCACTACTTTTCCGTTGCCGGGCAGGAACTCCACGGCCTTCACGAAGCGGCGCGCGGTGGTGGGAATCGGCACCACAAAATGGCGGTATATATCCGTGCCGTCAGCCCCGAGGGTGTAGGCGGGCGCCTGCACGATGAGGTCCGGCTTGCCGAGTTGCCAGCCACCGGACCACTCCGGCAGCGGCGGCAAATCGGCGGCTTTGCCCTCGGCCATCCCTTCCTCAATCCATTGCCGGATCATGCCGATTTCCTCGCCGCTCAAGCGCCGTTCGTCCGCGAATTCCCCGTGCTCAGGCTCCGGCGGCCAGGGCGGCATGTAGCGGGTCACCACCACGCGACCAATGTCCTTCGCGTGTTTGTGGACGTCCGCATAATTCAGCAAATCGAATGGTCCCGATTGACTTGGCCGGTGACACCAGGAGCAATTCTTGAAAACAATGGGCGCGATCTCCTTGTTGAACGTGAGCGATCCTTTGGGGCGTGGCGCATAGGTGGTTTCACGCGAGGCTGTTGTCGGCTCTCCGCGCCGGGAAAAAACAATTCCTCCGGCCACCGCCGCAATCACCGCCGAAACCGCAATCCACACGGCGGGGGAAATTCGCCTGTCTTGCGCCGCCGGTTGCCCTTTGGGCACGTTGGGGGAGGCGGATTTGCCAGAGCGGCCCAGCGACTTCTTGCTCATGGCAATTTCGCAATCGAGCAACCGACCGCCGGCGCGGATTTGACCGGCGCCGCGTTTCCGGCGAGCACCGCGACCATCACTTCTTTCAAATCGTCGCGGGTTGCCTCGGGCCGCGCCTTGCCGAAATCCACATAGCGATCATCGATTCGACCGTGGTAAACCCAACCTTTGCCGGGAACGTACACCGCCGCCTCCGGTGTCACCCGCGCGCCCGCGGCCTTCGTCAACGCGTGCTGGTAATCGAGATAAGCGTCGAGCGGCAAATTGTATTCCTTGAGATGTTGCCGCACCTTGTCCGGTGTCTCGTCGGGATTCGGGTAAACCAGGCGGACCACACCACCCCGCGGGCCAAGCTCGCCCGCCAGCCGCCGGATCTTCGGCGCGTAGCTGTTGGAAATCGGGCACTCCACGCTGAGAAAGACAAACGCGATGGCCTTCGCGCCGTCTGCCGTGAGGGGGTCCTTCTCCTCGCCCGCAACGTTTCGAACGCGTAGTTCAACCGGCTTGGCAGCCTTGGAGGGCAGGGGAGCGAGCAGGCTCGCAAGCACCAGCCAGCACGTCAGGCCGGGCGGGCGGCAAAGAAATCGCGCGGTTCGAAACGCGTTCATGAATGACAATTTCGCTGCGGCAAGCATCGGAAATCAACTGCCTTACCATAGTCTTTCGCCCGGACACGCCGCAAATGCTTTTTCCTGTATTCACTGGAAGGCGACAAATGTGGAGCAACAATCGCCGTCCCGCCACACGTTCCTCTTTGGCGCGCCTCCTTATTTCTCCGGCCCCTTCATTTTGGTCACCCGGTTCAGAATCTCCGTGGTGTCCACTCGCGCGCCAATGCGGTGAAGCAGATTGTACATCCCCATTTCCGCGCGTGAGGCGAAGATCAGGTCCGGATTCACCAGTTTGTTCTTCAAAAACTCTTTCCATAACTTGGTAAGAATCAGAATGATTTTCCCGTCCCCGAAGTTCACGGGGCCGCCGGGAAAGATGGTGTTGTAGAACTCAATGGTCAGGTCGATGGTGCGCCGCGCCCGTTGCGGCGCCTCTTTCGCCTGCTTACCGCAAACCAAGTGGCACATTTCCTGGATGCCCGGGTCCCCGCGGAGCCAGACCTTGTCCGTGAAGCACTTAATGATCTCGATCATGCGCGCCGAGAAGTGGCTGACTGATCCGAAATCGACGAGCGCCACGTGCCCCTCCTTGTCGAAGAGATAATTGCCCGGATGCGGGTCCGAATGCAACGCGTGGACTTTGCGCAACTGGTAGTGGAACAATTCCACCAGCCGGTAACCGAGCAAGTCCCGCTGTTTTTGGGACGGGTTCGCGTGCAAATATTCGTCGACGGTGCCGCCCTCCAGAAAGGTCATGGTGAGCACGCGATCCGTGGAATATTCCGGCAAAGGGCGTGGCACGCTCACATAGGGCAACGGCGCCAAGGCGTGGCCGAAGAATTCAAGATTCCTGGCCTCGTTCAGATAGTCCGTCTCTTTCAGAATTCCCCGCTCCAGTTCCTCGATTACCGCGGACGGGGAATGCCCGGAAAATTGCGTCGGCAACGTCGCGGACCGGAGCAGCTTAAAGTCGTTCTCAATGGCGGTGCGAATGGCGGGGTATTGAATTTTTACGGCGACAATCAGGCCGTCCTTGGTGACCGCCCGATGGACCTGCCCCAGCGACGCGGCGGCGAGCGGCTCCGGCGCGAACTCCTTGAAAACCTCCTCGGGGTATTTGCCCAAGGAGGACTTGAAGCGTGCGCGGGCCAGCGTGGCGTGCATCGCGGGCGCGCGCATCTGCAGGTTCGCCAGTTCCTCCGTCGCCTCGAACGGGAGCAGGTGCGTTTGCATGCTGAGCGCCTGGCCAATCTTCATCACCGCGCCCTTCAACGATTGCAATTCTGCGCGAATCTTTCGGGACGCGGTGTGCTGAAACGCCTTGCGGCGCTCCTCTTTTTTCCCGGCGCCGCCGAAGAGGTTTTGCACCTGATAGCCCAGGTAACTGCCGGTCAGGCTCAAGCCGAGTTTGCCCATTTTCAGGCCGCGCGAAATCTGCCCTGCCGGTAAAAGTTTGCTTACCATTCCCAGCCTCCTTTCCGCAGCACCGAGCCCGCCACCTTGAGGGAGCGATCCAATAGCGCCAGCGTCGCCTCCTTTCCGTCGGACTTGTCGTGCAGCCAGTAGCTGATGATGGCCATGTGAAACAGCCCGAAGCCATAGGCTCCCAAGTCGCCGACGGCGGGAATTTCCTCCTGCCCCTCAGCCTCTTCCAGAATTCCCCGGATGAATCGCAAATAGCGGATGCTCAACTCCTGATGCTCCAGGCTCAACGGGTTCAGTTTCGATACCGGCTGGAGGGCGCGTAGATAGACCGCGCCGATGAAGTCCTCGTACGGCGTGATCCGCTCCAGGTGCCGGTGAATTATGGCGAACAGGCGCTCGGGCAGAGAGGCCGATTACAGACGCTCTTCGGCGCCGTACCATTTGATCAATCCGTCCACCTCCAGCTCAAAGAAGTAGAGCGCGAGGTCTTCCTTGGTCTTGAAGTAATTGAACAGGGTGCCCTCGGCGATCTTTGCCTTGGTCGAGATTTCCTTGGTGGTGGTCTGGTAAAAGCCTTTCTTGGAGAAAAGGTCCAGCGCCGCCGCGAGGATGCGTTTCTTGGTCTCCGCCTTGTTTTCGTCCCGCTTTCCCGCGCGCGGGGGTCTTGGTTTCGGTTCTTGTTTCATGACATTTTTAAAACCTGAGTATGCTCATAATTTATCCAAAAAGCTGTCGGCGTCAAATAAAATTATGAGTTTACTCATGTTTACCGTGCCGCGTTACTCTTACCGTGATCGACCCCGCCGGCCTGGGCAACGCGGTCTCATTTCAATTGACGAGCAAAACAAACCCACTGGTCAGGTCTCGCATCATCTGCCAGCGAATGGACGGGGCGCCCTCCAGGAGCCAGTCCACGATGAATCGTCTTGCCTTCCGACTTGTCGTTCGGGCGGATTCGGGGGTCTTCGATTGGCTCGCGCCAGCATTGCCATTCTCGTGATTGGGGGCAAAATTGGGGAACTATGAGTCTTCTTTCCTCCTTTGAATCCCTGTTAGGGCTGCGTGCCGCTCCCGTGGAATTGACATTCATGCAAATCAGCCTGAGCGCGGTGGTGGTGTTCATCTCGGCGCTGGTGATGATCCGCGTGGCCGACCGCCGGTTTTTGTCCAACAAGACGGCGTTCGACGCGCTGCTCGGATTTGTGCTGGCGTCCATGCTGGCGCGGGCGATCAATGGCTCCGTGGCTTTCTTCCCGACGCTCGGGGCTGGCTTCGTGCTCGTGGGCTTGCACAAGCTGCTGGCGTGGATCGCCTGCTGGTCGCACGCCTTCGGAAATCTGGTGAAGGGAAAGAGCCAGATCCTGATCCGGGATGGCGAAGTGGACGCCAAGGTGATGAAGTCCAATGACCTGACCACACACGATATTTTCGAGGATTTGCACTTGAACGGAAACATCGACGATTCGCGCGATGTGAAGCTGGCATTCTACGAGCGGAACGGGCAGATCACGGTGGTGAAGGAATTGGCCACGCGTCCGATGAAGTATGATTAGAACATTTTAAATAAAGTTCCAGCGACAGTGAGCGAACCAATTGATGGCATCCTGGCCGGTGATTTTGTCCAGCGCCTTGCCGGGGGCGGCGATCAACGCCTCCTGGCTGGGGGCTTCCAAGCCCCGCAAGGTGGTTTTGACTCGACCCTTTGACGGGTCGCGGCGGGCACGATGGCCGTCGCCTTTTGTTAGATGCTGCATTTGCCCGGTTGGTTCAACGGGCGCCTTGCCCATGCAGATTTGCCTTTCCGGTTTTGACCCTTAGCACGGAAAACCAGAACACGCGACTTGCCAGGCGGGCTCGGGACTGATACGCGTACGGGCAATCGCCCCGCTCGCGCGCCACGCCGGCGTCATCCGTCCGGGGCCACGCTCCAGTCCCGAACGCAACACCGATTCAAACCATGAAAAACTACCGATTCCTGACCGCGCTGGTCGCGGTCGCCAGCCTGCTGGCGCCCACGGCGTCCGTGGCCGCCGCCGACGCGGTGGGCTACACGGACACGCCCATGCTGCCCGGCGGCAAATGGCATGTCCATGACCCCGACCGCCCGCAACCGCGCGTGGTCACCCCCGGAACGCCAAGCACCAAAAAAAAGCCCGGCAAGGCCCCGTCGGATGCCATTGTTCTTTTCGACGGCACGGACCTCTCAAAGTGGCGCGACGCCAAGGGAAATCCCTCCGGCTGGAAACTTGAGGAAGGCGCGATGATTGTCCCGCCGGAAGGCACCGAGGGCGGCGGCGACATCTTCACCAAGGAAGAGTTTGGCGACTGCCAGTTGCACGTCGAGTTCGCCACGCCCGATCCACCCAAGGGAGACAGCCAGGGGCGCGGCAACAGCGGTGTGTTTTTGCTCGGTCGCTATGAGTTTCAAGTGCTGGACAGCTACAACAACCGCACCTACGCGGACGGCAGCGCGGGCTCGCTTTACGGCCAATATCCGCCGCTGGTGAACGCCTCCAAGAAGCCTGGCGAATGGCAGGTGTACGACATCGTCTTTACCGCGCCACGTTACAAGGACGGCAAGCTGGAGACACCCGCCTACGTCACCGCATTCCACAACGGTGTGCTGGTGCAGAACCACGCCGCTTATTTGGGGCCGTCCGGCCACAAGACCCTGGCCAATGAAAACAAGCCCGGGCCCACGGTTGGTCCGCTGAAGCTGCAGGATCATCACAACCCGATGCATTACCGCAACATCTGGATTCGCCCGCTAAAGGGCTATGACGAGTAGGCGAGACCGGAGATCGTTTTGAACAGTCACAAGCAAACAGGGACGGCCTGCGCCGTCCCTGTTTCTTTTCATTTGGGTTTGGGACCCTTTTGCCACAGGTCATAACAATCCGCGCGCAAACAAGCGAGGGCTCAGCGGAAGCTTCGCCCCACCGGCTTTACGAGGCCGCCGGCTGCCAATCCTCTTTGTTTTTGAAAACCATTTACGCCGAGTATTTCACCCGGGCTTGGGCGGGGAACACGGTGGTGCCCGCACGGGAAATCCGTGCGGGGTCTCGGTTCTTTACTCGCGGCGGTTTTCATCGGCCGCGATTGGCGCGTCAATGACACTGACCGATGGGGCGGGGGACTCCAGCAGGGCAGCGACTTCCTCCAAGCCGCGTTTGCGCGCAAGATCGGCGGCGGACAATCCCGCCATGTTGCGGGCGGAGGGATTGGCTCCGTGCGATAGCAGAAGCCGGGCGATTTCCAGCGCTTTCCCGTCGTCATCCGGAAGCTGCATAAGCAGTGTCTCCCCCTCGGAGGACACGGACTTGGCCAGTTCCGGTTTCTCCACCAGCACCTCACGCAAGCGCTCGACTTTTCCGAGGAAGACGAGATTCCACACTTCGCGACTGCGCGGAGCAATCATTTCAATGGCATCCCACGCCTCGCTCCAAATCGCGAAACCCAGCGGCGTGGCGTGGTGGTTGGACTCGCGATTGTCGATTTCGGCGCCGGCCTGGATCAACACTTTCGCCGCGCGGGCCGCGTTGCTGTAGGCCGCGGCGTGCAAGGGGCGTTGATTGCCTTCCTTGGGATCTTCGATGTCAGGCGACATGCCGAGGTCGAGCAACAACTCAATCACGTCCGCGCGGTCCTGCTCGGCCGCTTTTCTCATGGGGGCTGGATCGAGGAGATATTCCGGCTTTGCCTGCGCGAGCCGTTGCGCCCC
>CAZMLP010001199.1:0-2143 GCA_964566745.1 uncultured Verrucomicrobiota bacterium
CGAATAGCGTGCCCGCGTCCACACTCTGGAGCCCGGCCACGCCGCCAAAACGCAAGGTCGGAAAGAATGCCGCCTTCGCGACGCCGATGCCCGCGTTCGCGGCGGCCATTTGACGCTCGGCTGACGCAATATCCGGTCTGCGCTCCAGCAACTCGGACGGCATGCCGGGCGGAATCTCCGGCGGCGCCTGGTCCAACGGCTTCGGTGCAATCGTGAACGTGGAGGCCGACCGTGCGACGAGCACCGCGAGGGCATGCTCCAGTTTTGCGCGTTGCAGAACAACTCCGGGAATTTGCGCCTGCGTGGCCTTCAATTGCGTCTCGGCCTGCGCAACATCCAGATCCGACGCCACGCCACCCGCGCGGCGATGCTTGGTCAAGTCGAGCGACTTGGTGAACACCTCGACGCTCGATTCAAGCAACGCTTTCTCGGCGTCGAGAGCGCGCAGGCTGAAATAATCGACGGCCACCTCGGCTTGGATGGCCAGGCGCACGGATTCAAGATCATCCGCGCTCGCTTGCAGCCGGGCCTTCGCGGCCTCGACGGTCCGGCGGACGCGGCCCCACAGGTCCACCTCTTACGAGAGGTTGAGCGGCAGATTGAACTCGTAATAGTTGTCCCCCTTGCCCGAGCTTCGTCCGTCAATCGGCCGATTCGCGGAGTCGCGATTGCGCGTGGCGGAAGGATTCACCTCGATGCGCGGAAAATAACCGGCGCGATTGACTGTCACCAGTGCGCGGGCTTGATCGAAGCGCGCGACGGCGGCCTTCAGATCTTGGTTTGCCGAAGCAGCCACCTCCAACTGGTTGAGTTCCGTGTCACCGAAAACTTCCCACCATGCGCCTTTCGGCAGATGCGCCTGGGGCCGGGCGGTCTTCCATTGATTGGTGGCCCCGGCATAGGCGGCGGCGACCTCGCCCGCGTCGGGACGATGATAATTCGGACCAACCGCCGCGAAGGCGTTCAGAGTCGCTAACGCCGCTCCCGCGATGACAAGGCGCGCACGCATTTACTTGGCGGGTTTGTCCTTCGTTTCGGTGGCCAAACGCACCTCCATCCCGCTCTCGAGCGAGTCGGAGGGCGTGGTGATCACCCGGTCGGCGGTGGTGACACCGGAGAGGACCTCGATGGTCGGCCCAAAGTCGCGGCCCAATTTCACGGGGCGCAATTCCACGCGATTCTCCGCGCCGACCACGCCCACCTCGGCGCCCACCGACCGAAAAAGGATCGCCGTGGACGGCACCACCAAGGTGCTGTTAAAGGCCTGGCTGGTGAAGTTCGCCTGGGTAAACGAGCCGGCGAGGATTTCACCCTTGTCGTTGTTCACTTCCAGCTCGGTCAGCATGGTGCGCGACTCGGGGTCAATGACGCTCGCGGTGCGGACAACCTTTGCCGGATAACGCGCGCCAGCCCGCTCGGCGACGACCAGTTCAACGGTCTGGCCCGCGGAAACATTTTGCGCGGCCACTTGCGGCACGCGCACAAAGACGCGCAAGGTTTTGGTTTGCGCCAGATGAAACAGCTCGCGGCCCATGCCGGCGTTGATGAGATCGCCCGTGTCGGTGCGGCGCGCGGTGATCACGCCGTCAAACGGAGCGACGACGCGCTGGAACGATTGCAATTCCTGAAGCCGCCGCACATTTGCGCGCGCGGCCTCCACCGTCGCGGAGCGTGTGGCCAACTCGGCGGTTTTCTCGGCGGCCTCTTGCTCGGAGACCGACGCGGTCTTCAGCAAATCCTGCCAGCGGGCATCCGTGGTTTTGGCGAGCGCGAGACCCGCCTCGGCCTGGGCCAGCTCCGCCTTCGCTTGCGCGAGCTGCTGGTTGATTTCCGGCGTGTCGATCTCGGCGAGCAACTGGCCCTGCTTGACCTCCGCGCCCAAGTCCACGAGCCAGCGTTTCAAGTAACCGCTCGTGCGGGCGTGGATCGACGCCTCGACCAGCGGCCGGACCTCGCCCGGCAGGAGCAGCGCGGGCTGGTTGGTGCTGGTGATGGGATGGACCACGCTCACGTAGGAGGCGCCCAGCTCGGCGTTTTCCGCGCGCAAGGCCTGGCGCGCCTTCCAGCGGGGGAGGGCCCCCGCCAGCAGCGCCACGATCAGCAACACTCCTCCAACAAGCACCGCCTTCCCCAAATGGAGGCG
>CAZMLP010001200.1:0-4201 GCA_964566745.1 uncultured Verrucomicrobiota bacterium
CGGGCGTCGGCGTGTTGCTGGAGGGTTGCACGGATGTGGTCATCCGTAACCTCAAGGTGACGGCGTTTGCCACCGGTCTCGTGGCCCGGGATTGCCAGGCCTTGTCCATCGAACACTGCGATTTCTCGGACAACTACCACAACCCGAAGCATGGCTGGGGCGAGCTTCCCGCGCGCGGCGGGGTTCTTTTCGAGCGGACCCGCTTAAGTGCATTGCGCGGCAACAAAGCCAATCGCGTTTGGGACGCGCTGCACCTTATTGATTCCGATGACAACCTGGTCGAGGACAACGATTTTTCGCGTTGCTCGAACACCTGCGCGAAGCTGTGGCACGCGTCGCGAAACCGGTTTCTTCGCAACAATCTCTCGTATGGCATTCGCATTGATCGAGCGGCGGGCGAGGTGCATGCGCGCGACTCGACCTGCGTGTTGATGGAAAGTGGCTCGGACGACAATCATTGGTGGCGAAACGACATTACCCAGGGTGGCGACGGCATTTTCATTCGTGTGCTGAACGGCTGGGTGTCGCGCGGGAATGTCTTCATCGAGAACGACACTTCTTACGCGAACAACAACTGCATCGAGTCGTGGAGTCCGGGCAACACCTACATTCGGAACAAGGCGAACCACGGGAGCTATGGCTTCTGGCTCGGTGGCAGCGACCAGACGGTTTTGATCGGCAACGAGGCGGGATTTAACGGCATAACCAACGGAAACCACAACGCCCCGGAATCCTTCGGCCACGGGGGTATCGTGATCGTGAACGGACCGTCGAGCCACACGCTCATTTCCGGCAACTGGTGCCATGACAACAACGGTGGCGGGATCGTCCTGCGCGGCGATGTGGGGTCGCAAGGAAAGAAGTGGCAGATGGAGCATTGGGTGATTCAACAAAACCGGATGGAGAACAACCGCTGGGGCATTTGGGGCCAGTGGGCAGACGGCCTGCGGCTGGCGAACAATTCCGTATCCAACAATGCGGACGGGAATTATCTGACCAACGTAGCGAATCTTCGCGAGGTGGCGAGTGATCCGACGGTGAGGCTGGCGCCGCGAGCAGAATTGCTTGGCCCGGCACGGGCAGTGGTGGGGCAAGCGGTGCGGTTCGACGCGAGCGGGAGCCGGGATCCGGCCAGCCGGGCGCTGCATTACCGCTGGCAGGCCGGTTCCGTCACGGGAGACCAGGCGGTGTTCGAGCCGGTTTTCACCAAACCGGGATTTTACCGGCTGGGATTGACGGTCGATAACGGCGTGCTGGCAGACATCGGGTGGCGCGACCTAATCGTCACCGCGCCGGTGAAAGTGGAAATTGGCACCGAGGACGCGGCGGAGCAGTGGGGATTCGAGTTAGAGGGGAACGATGACGGGCGCGGGAAAATGCAGTTAGCGACTGATTCAGACGCGGTCGCCGGCAAACACTCGATCCGGTTCACCCCGAACCCGTATCCCGGATCTTACGCGACGGCGATTTATCCCGCGAGACGCGACGCGAACTGGGATTTTTCGGGCAAGACGCGGCTGCGGTTTTGGATTAAGACACAGAACCCGAACTTGGAGGGATTCCAAAATGCCGCGCCGGTGGTGCGGTTATACAGCAAGGAAGGAACCATACAGCTACAACCCGTCAAAGGCGGAAATCTGTTTGCCGATTTGCCCTTCAGCGAGGCGCGCTGGACTTGGATGCCGGTCGAGATTCCGCTGGCGGGCAGCGAGGGCTGGGAGCGAAAGGAAACGGGCAAAGTGGATTTGGCCCATGTTAACGCGATCAGCCTCGCGCTCGATTCGTGGGGATGGGAATCTTTTGTAGCGTGGGTGGATGGGTTGATGGTGGAGTGAGGAACGGGGCTATTTCAGAGAATCTGGCGTCTATTTAATCGTAATCGATCCTTATGATTTCCAACTCCTTTTCCCCGCTGGGAAACTTGAAACGGACCTTGTGACCCAACTGCGCGTTGAGAAGGGCTTTCGCGATGGGCGAGAGCCAATTGACCCAATCGCGGTCGAGATCCGTTTCATCCACGCCGACGATGCGGTAATTCGTTTCAGTGCCATCCTGCTCCCGCACGGTGACCGTCGCGCCGAAGCGGACGCGGTCATCCGGCGTGGCCGGCGGCGGCGTGATCACGGCGGATTGCAGGCTGGCCTGCAGTTGGCGAATACGGAGGTCGATGGCGGGCAGTTGACGGCGCGCGTCGTCGGTTTCAGCCAGCGCGGCGAGCCGGGGCCGTTCCACTTCAAGCAACTGGTGCAATTCGTTCCGCAGTTTTTCCGCGCCGCCCGGCGTGAGGTAATTCTTCGCGCCCGGTGGCAAAGCCGAGGGCGGAGGCAGCGCGGTGGGGCGCTCCGGCATCTCGTCGTCGGACTCGCGGGTAAAGGCTTTGCTCACGGGCAGGCAGGGTAGCAATGGGAGGAACGCGTCGCAAGGCGGCCAATCTTGTTCCGCTGCGGTTCGCTTGACCATTAATCGCTTTTTGAGTATCGCTGAAAGCAGTCTTACAGAAGGTTATGCAATTGCCCCGCAAAAACTTGAAAGCTTCGCGAGGCTTCACCTTGATCGAGCTTTTTGTGGTGATCGCGATCATTGCGATTCTGACGGCAATTCTGTTGCCGACGCTTGCCCGGTCCAAGGCGGAGGGGCAGCGCACCGCCTGCGTCAATCATTTGCGCCAGATCGGTGTCGCCACGCGAATGTATGTGGACGACAACGGCGCTTACCCCTACGCGTATCAGCAATACTTTTCTTTGATCGAGGGGAGACCTGGCATCGCTTGGTATGACGCTTTGATGCCATACAGCCCCCTGGCGTGGACGAACCGCAACTATCACTGTCCCGCCTACAAGGGGCTGGTGGGCTATTATCAAAATGACCAAAGCGTTCCCGTGGGCAGTTATTCTTGGAATGGTCTCACCGCCTATGACGGTTTCGGTCTTTCGGGTGTCAACTCGAGCGGCAATGACACGCCTCCCACACTCGAGTCGGACGTCAAGGCTCCGAGCGAGTTGTTTGCTGTTTCCGACGCCCGGAATGGGATTCTCTATTTTCCCGCCGGATCTTTCATCATAACGCTCACTAGCCCAGCTCCGATCGCTTCCGAAACCCAAATCAACCGGCATGGTAACGCTTTTAATTTCCTCTTTTGCGATGGCCATGTGTCGCTGGTGAGGAACACCTTTTGGCGCGATCTCCATAAAAGTGCGTTGAATTGGAACCGAGACCACGAACTCCACCCCGAATATTGGAGTTTTTAGCCATTGATTTCACTCCTTGGTTCGCCCGTCCAATAGTTCATCGGTTCCGTGCCAATCTTTGGTGTTTACCTGCCTTCTTTCGTGGCATAAAACTGGTCCGTCAGCGGGACAGGCACCGATGTCCCCGGGAATCATCGAATCCAATGCAAAACTTGTTGCGGGTGGAAATTGAGCGGCGGACACCGGAAAAGCCGGTGGCCCGGTTGATCGGTCGTTTGGACTCCCAGACGTACAAGCTGGCCGAGGAGCACTTGGCTCCGTTGCTGGGGGCCAGCACCACGGTGCTCATTCTGGATTTGAGCGGTTTGACCTACCTGAACAGCATGGGCCTGCGCGTGCTAATGGTGGCCACCAAGACCCTCGCCAAACACGGCGGTCAATGTGTCATCTCCGAACCGCAGGCGGGCGTGCGCGCCGTGCTGGAGATTGCCAAGGCGCTGCCCAACCAGGCGGTTTTCACGAGCATGGCCGAGGCTGATGCTTACTTCGACGCCATCCAAAAGAAGGCGAAGGAAAAAGCCGCGGGCGAAAAGGGCCGCTCGGGGACGATGTCGCTTTAACGAGGTTTACCGCGGAGACGCGGAGGAAAAATTGCAGAAGGCGGTAGCTTAAGCTTTCTTCGAGCGCGCCTGGACCGGCCAGCTGCCGGTCCCTGCCCAACGAGCCCGCGAGTTTAATTACTCCGCTTCAGTCACTGTTTTTCTCCCCGACTCGGAGATAAAAACCGGCTTACTCCGCCGTCGCGGTCGATTCCGACTTTTCCGTCGATTTCGGCGCTTTGGCGGGCTTTGCGGGACGCGGCGCGAATTCAAAGCCCACTTTGCCGCCCTCGCCCACGACCAGATGCGCCGAGAACGGGCGGCCTTTCTTCGAGATGAACTTGTGCAGCAGGTCGGTTTTGCGGGTCTCCAACAACTTGGTGATTTGAGCCCGCTCGATATTGCGCTGGAGGA
>CAZMLP010001201.1:0-4516 GCA_964566745.1 uncultured Verrucomicrobiota bacterium
CTCGGCGGCCTGGCGCTGGCTCTCTCCCTTCCGTTGGCGCGCGCCGCTGACGCCCCGGCCACCGCATCGCCGCCCACTGCCGCCCAGCCTGCCAAGGGTGCGAAGAACATCGGCGTGGCGGAGTTCGAAAAATTGCGCGCGGACAAGAAGAATGTGGTGCTGGACGTGCGAACAGCGTCCGAGTACGCGGCGGGCCATATACCGGGGGCGGTCAACATCGACTTCAACTCGCCAGATTTTGAGAAGAAGGTCGCCGCCTTGCCGAAGGACAAAACATACCTGGTCCAATGCGCGGTGGGCGGTCGCAGCGCCCGGGCCTGCAAGAAAATGACCACTCTCGACTTCGATCACCTCTACAATCTTCAAGGCGGCATAGAGGCTTGGGAGAAGGCGGGCAACCGGCCAGCCAAGTGAACAGCCATGCAGGGCGCGAGGGCAAATCGCCGACGCCTTCACGGGTTACAAATCGTCTTTTCACCAGACGACCATGATTTCCGCATGATCCTTTAATAAAGACTGTGCCGCTGGCCACGATCATTTTTTCCGGACGCGACTGGCTTTGGCCGGCGGTTGCGGCCTTCGTGGCCCTCTTTGGGGCGATTGCCTGGAGTTATTGGCGGTCCCCGGCGCCGGGCGGAGTCAAGGCTGCTTGCGCCCTCCTAAAGCTGGCCGGCGTCGCGGCTTTGTTGCTTTGTTTGCTGGAACCGCTGGGGACTTCGCAGCGCGCGCGGCCGGGCGCGAACTATTTCGCGGTTGTCGCGGACAATAGCGAGGGGATGAAAATCAAGGATCGCGGCGACACCAAAACACGCGCCGATCTCTTGCGCGAGACATTGGGTGATGCCGGGCACAATTGGCGCGAGCGGCTCGGGGAGTCATTCCAAGTCCGGCAATATTTCTTCGACACGCGGCTGCAATCGACCCGTGACTTTACCGAGCTGCAATTCGACGGGCGGGCCTCGTCCATTGGCGGCGCGTTGCGCTCGCTGGCTGATCGCTATCGCGGGCAGCCGCTGGCGGGGGTGATTTTACTGACTGACGGCAACGCGACCGACCTTTCCGGCGGCACATTGAACACCGACGGGATCCCGCCCATCTACCCGGTGATCGTCGGTCGCGATGACGCGATACCCGACCTCTCGATTCAAAAAATTGGTGTGACCCAAACAGCGTTCGAGGACACACCGGTCACCGTGCAGGTGGACGTTGGCGCCACGGGTTACGGTGGCGAGTCCATTGTGGCGCAATTGATTGATCCCTCCGCGACTGTCACTAACGCGCTGCCGGGCGGCGCCTCCGACAAAGTCGTCATGCAACAGATTTTGCGCGCGGGTCGCGACGACGAGCCGCTGCCGTTTCGCTTCCAGTTCCGGCCCGACAAGCCCGGCGTTTCGTTCTACCAAGTGCGCGTTGCGGCGAAAGGCGAGGAGGACCAATTTCAAGAGCCAGGCCGCTCGCGTGAGGCCACTTTGGCGAACAATAGTCGCGTGGTGGTGGTGGATCGCGGCGGCGGACCTTATCGCATCCTTTATGTTTCGGGGAGGCCGAACTGGGAATTCAAGTTTCTGAACCGCGCGCTGGACGAGGAGCACGAGCAGTTGCAACTGGTTGGGTTGATCCGCATCGCCAAGCGGGAACCAAAGTTCGAGTTTCGAGGGCGGGCGGGCGAGTCGAGTAACCCGCTCTATCGCGGCTTCGGCAACCAGTCGAAAGAGGAGATCGAGCGGTATGACCAGCCGGTGTTGATCCGGCTAAACACGCGCGATCAGGCCGAGCTGGCTGGAGGATTTCCCAAAACGGCGGAAGATTTATACGCCTATCACGCGATCATCATCGACGATCTTGAGGCGGAGTTTTTCACACATGACCAGCAGGTGTTGCTGCAAAAGTTTGTTTCCGAGCGCGGGGGCGGTTTCTTGATGCTGGGCGGGCAAGAGTCCTATGTGCAGGGCAAATATGATCGCACCCCGGTGGCCGATCTGTTACCCGTGTACATGGATCACGTTTCACCCGGGCTGAGTCCCTCGGCGCACGGCCAGCTAAACCTGACGCGGGAGGGCTGGCTTCAGCCTTGGGCGCGCGTGCGCAGCACAGAGAGCGACGAGCAATCGCGTCTTGAGAACATGCAGCCGTTCCAGATTGTAAATCGCGTCCGGGAAATCAAACCCGGGGCGAGTGTGATCGCAACGGTGACGGACGAGGCGGGCAAAACGATTCCGGCCATCGCCGTGCAGCGTTACGGACTGGGACGCTCGGCGGCAATGATGATCGGTGATTTCTGGCGCTGGGGATTCCACGACGATGGCGCGCATCGCGACATGGACAGGGCTTGGCGGCAATTGACCCGCTGGCTGGTGTCTGACGTTCCCGGACAGGTGAGTCTTTCGGCCGATCCACGGCCTGATGATCCCAACGGCACGATGGAACTTTCCGTGCGGGTGCGGGATCCGAAGTTCCAACCACTGGACAACGCGCGCGTATCATTGCGTGTTCGCGCGTTCCCGGTCAGTGCCGTTACCAATGGTCCCAACCTTTCGGCCACCAACCTGGTCTTGCTGAACGCGGAGCCGGCCAATGAAGGCGGGCTTTATCAGGCTGGTTATGTGCCGCGACTTACGGGGGGCTACAAAGCGGAGGTGGTCGTGACCAACGCCGCTGGCGCGGAAGTCGGACGCGCCGAGGCGGGCTGGACGGCGGACCCGGCGGCGGATGAGTTCCGGTCGCTCAAACCGAACCGTTCGCTTATGGAGTCCATCGCGCGCAAGACCGGCGGCGAGGTCGTGTCTTTGGCGGATTTGGACAAATTCGTGGGGACGCTGCCGAGCCGCAAGGCGCCGGTTACGGATTCCCACACTTATCCACTCTGGCACCGGCCCTCTGTGTTGTTGTTGGCGCTGATTTGTTTTGCGGCGGAGTGGGGTCTGCGCCGCGTGAAGGGCTTGCCATGAAGCGCCTCATCCTCTTGGCGTGCGTGTTTCTTGGGTTGGCGGCGCACGCGCAGACCAACGAGCAACGCACCTTGATTGTGGTGGTGGGCGCGCCGGGCGAGGAGGATTATGGTCCACGCTTTGCCGAATGGGGAGCGCGCTGGGAAAAGGCGGGCCAGGCTGGCGGGCTAAAAACCATTTTGATTGGCAATGGCGCCGGAACGAATGACACCGCGCGGCTCCAACAAGTCCTCGCGGAGGAGTCACGCGAGGGCCGGAACGAGCTGTGGCTTGTGCTGGTGGGACACGGCACCTTTGACGGACAGGAGGCCAAGTTCAACACGCGCGGACCGGATGTCTCGGCGAACGAGCTTGCGGAGTGGCTAAAGCCGGTTCACCGTCCCATCGCCCTCATCAATTGCGCTTCCAGCAGCGGCCCCTTTCTCGCCAAGCTGGCGGGCAAGGGCCGTGTCGTGATCACCGCGACTCGCAGCGGTTACGAGCTGAATTATACGCGCTTTGGCCAATACATTTCCGAGGCGATTGCCGATCCGGCGGCTGACCTCGACAAGGACGGCCAAACCTCGTTGCTGGAGGCGTATTTGAGCGCCGCGAGCCGGGTGGCGGAGTTTTACAAGAAAGATGGGCGGCTGGCGACCGAGCACTCGCTGATCGACGACAATGGCGACGGCCTGGGCACGCCGCCCGACTGGTTTCGTGGCATCCGTGCGACCAAAAAAGCCGAGAACGGGGTCTCGGTGGATGGCTTGCGCGCGCACCAGTTTCACCTGATCCGTGGTGAAATGGAGTTGAAACTGCCGCCCGAAGTTCGTGCCCGGCGAGACGCGCTGGAGGTTGAACTGGCCAGTTTGCGCGACCTCAAAGCAAAGCTGCCGGAGGACGAGTATTACCGGCGGTTGGAAATTATGTTGTTCGAGCTGGCGCGCGCATACCAATCCGGCGAGAAGAAATAGCCTATTTCTGGACCGGCTCGCCGAGATGCTTTTTGAAATGGCGGGCAACCCGGCCCCACAAATTTTCCATCACTACCGGGTCAGGCACCATGTGAGTAAGGCTGGGGAGGGGAAGAATTTCAAAGTCTTTGCCCGCGCGAAACAGGGCGTCCGCGAGCCGGAGGCTGTGACGGAAGAAAACATTGTCGTCCGCGGTGCCGTGTACCAGCAGGAGCGGCCGATGCAGTCCCGGAGCAAGCGGAAGCAAGGAGCTTTCATGGTAAGCGGGATCGTTTTCGTCCTTTGGCACACCCATGTAACGCTCGGTGTAAAATGTGTCGTAATCGTACCAGTCGGTGACGGGCGCCCCGGCAACAGCGGCCTTGAACATATCCGGCGCGCGCAACACGGCGAGCGCGGACATATAGCCGCCGAAAGACCAACCCACCACTCCTACCCGGTCCAGGTCCATTTCTGGAAAGCGCGCCCCGAGCGCCCTGAGACCGGCGACCTGGTCATTCAGCGGAACTGTGCCGAACTTGCGATAGAGGAAACGCTCCCAGTCGCGTCCACGCCCCGGTGTGCCGCGATTGTCGAGCGAGCAAACGATGAAACCCTGGTCCGCAATCCATTGGC
>CAZMLP010001202.1:0-4059 GCA_964566745.1 uncultured Verrucomicrobiota bacterium
GCCCACCGCCGTGTCCACGCGCCAAATGTCGTGGTCCCATCGCTCGGGGTTCCCATGCGCGTCGGGCACTGTGCCAAACAATTGCTGGTTCCAGCGCAACGCCGCAAAGACCCGGGGATTGAAAATGTATTTCGCCTCCAAATAGTAGGACAACGAGTCGGCGTTGCCCACATTGGGAACATTAAAGCGCGATTCGATTACCTCCGCCCACAACTGCCAGCGATGCCAGGCAAAATTGATGTCCTGGCCGAACGTCGTCTGCGCATAATCACCCCGGCTATAACCGGAGGGCAATGTGGCATCCGCGTCCGGCAACAAGTAGGTTCCCCGGCTAAACGAGGTTCCGATGTTCCAAGCCGCGTTTGGCCGGTACCCAACCCGCCCGCCCAAGGTTGGGTAATCCCAGTCAACCTGCGTGGCATCCCAGGCGGACGGACGGGACGAAAGCCCCACGTTCTTCACCTCGAACGCGTAGTCAAATTTTCCCACCGCCCCGAACACCGAGGCGCCGGAGGCATAGGAAGGCCCCCAGATCACCGGCAACCAAATCGCCTTCAAATCTCCGAGAGCCTTCCGCCCGAGGAGTCTCGCCGGTCCCGACGGAACAAATTGGTCCGTGATCCCGAGCACGTTTTCATAGGCCAATGGCGCGGTGATGAAAGGGTTCCTCCAGGACTCATGCCGTTGCACCCAGTTGCCAAACGTGGTAGCGAACTTGCCGATTTGCAGGTTGATCCGCGTGTCGTCCAGCGGCGTGTAGCGAAGGAGATACTCGTCCATTCGCGCGTCCCCGTGCTCTTTGACATCCGGGTCGAAACCGCGGTCGAATCGCGCCTGTGCGAAACCGTAGAGGTGCTTGCCCAATTGCACATCCAGAAACAAGCTGAGGCGCGGATTAAACAACACACCATCATCCTGGAAAATCAAACCAGGGGGGCGCTGGTCTATGTAATAGGTTTCCAGATCCAGCAAACCGCTCATTTTGGCCCGAAACCAGCCGTTGGAGGACTCCAACACAAGCGCGTCCGAGGCCTTGTCGAGCCATTCTTGGGACGCGGCAGGAAGGCTGACGGCGAGGCCAGCCAGGCATGCGACGAGCAGACGCGATGTTTTCATTGCCGGGGCGAAAGGCTGCGTAACCCGCGCAGCTTATAGATTTGCATCTTGGATGAAAAGCCTTTCAACGCGACTTCCGGCAGGGTTTCCGTCTCGCCGTCCGGTCCCAACCGCTCCCGCGTGGTGGTGTCGATCACAATTTCGCCGCGTCCCGCCTGGCCGCAGAGACGCGAGGCCAGGTTCACCCGCTCGCCGAGAACTGTGTAATTCAAACGCCGGTCCGATCCCATGTTGCCCGCCACCGCTGGACCGGTCGCGACACCGATGCCCACTTCGATTTGGTAGCGGGATGAAGTGTTGAGGCGGCGGCGCTCCTCCAGCATGCGCAACGCGCAACGCGCCGCGTTAACCGCGTCGTCACCGTAACTTTTTGGGGCGCCAAACACGGCCATGATCAGATCGCCCACAAACTTGTCCACAATGCCGTGGCATTCCTCCACCACCCGCGTCAATGGGGTAAAATGCTCGTTGAGCATGTGAATCACCTCGTCCGGTGGCATGTTCTCCGTCAGTTTGGTGAAACCGCGAATGTCGCAGAAAATGACACTGATCACTCTCGCCTCTCCGCCCAGCGCGATTTTGCCGCCGATCAATTCCTCGGCCACGGCGTGGTCGGTCACCTTGTCGAGCACGCTGCGGTAATGCTCCTTGTCGGCCAGACCCTGCGCCATGCCATTGAACGATTCGGTGAGTTGCCCGACTTCATCTTGGGAGCGAACGGGCACGCGATGCCCGTAGTTTCCCGCCTGGATTTGGCGGGTGCCCCGGACCAGTTCCTCAATCGGTCCGGTCAATCCGCTGGAAAGCACGAAACTGATAATCAATGAGGCAATGATTCCGGCAAATCCAAAACCAAGGACCGTTCTGCGTAAGCGTTCTTGTTCCATTTGAGCCTCGGCCAGCGACCGGAAGGAGATTTGGTAGGCCACCGGGAAGTCCTCGCTTTTCTCCAAGCGGATAAAACCCGCCAAATAGGGCACACCTTTCCAATCACCGTAGATTCTCCCCCTGATCTCGCCCCGTGCTGCCGCTTTTCCCACCTCGCTGGTCAATGTGGGAGTAACCAACAGGTCAAGATTTGCGGAGAAGATCCGCCCTCCCTGCCAGATGCCGTTCTGAATTCCCCATCCTTGGGTGGCTGACGCCGGAATGGGAAAACCCATGACCAGTGCGCCCAAGACTTCCTTGCTCACGGAATCAATAATTTGGGTAAGCAGCACCTCCATCAACTCTGGCGGATCGTCGCCACGCGACACTGGGAAATAGCCGATCTGGGTCCGGTTGGTGTTGGCCAAGGCCCCCTTCAAACCGGCCAATTGGGCCGCCAATGCCTCCCGCATACGGGCGGTGCGCTTCAAACCGGCGTCAATCCCGCGGCTGGGCGGCACCATGCGTCCCCCGGCGTCGAGAAACCGGAAAAACACGGCTTCCAAGGTATGGCGACCGAGTTCGGTTGCGCTGCGCAACACTCTCAACTCGTCCTCCGCGGTTTGGTAAAGCAACTCCTCGCCTTCAAGGTCGCGCTCATTAGTCTCGGCGGCGGGATTGATGCGGGAACTCATCAACAACTGCAAACGGCGGTTGTTGGAAAGCTGGAAACACCGGTCCTCCACCGGCTCCAGCCGCGCCTCGCGCGCCTCGCGAAAATACCGGAACTGGACGAGCGTTTGGTCTTCAAACAGCCGGGAGTAAGCCCGCTGCACCCGGTCGCGCGTTGCGTAGAGCGTCGCCCCGGTCACCCCCGCCACCAGCAGCATCATCGCCAGCATCAGCTTGGCGCGGAAGGTCAACGACATGGCGCGCGCCGGTTTACTTCGCGGAAATCGCGGCCGGAAAATCAACTTGCACCACCGTCCCGTCTTTCAACTCGACCGGCTGGGAAAACACCGTGCGCGAGTTGACCCACGCCTTCAGCACATAGTTTCCGGCGGGCAGATGCTCCAGGCGGTAGGCGCCGGAAAAACTCGTCTTCGTAAAATAGGGAGTGTCAAGGATCAGGATCGTCCCGCGCATATGCTCGTGAATCTCGCAACCCAGCTCGACCACGCCGGGCTTGTCAAACACCACCGAGGGTTGCACCTCATCCTTCCGGTAACGCCCCAAGTCGAACACCTTGGCTTTGGAATAGGACATGACGTTGTGGAACTCGTTGTCCAAATTCGGGAACTGCACCAGCGTGCCAACTCGCACCGGCAGCAGCGCCGGAACGAACTGGAGGTTCTGCTGCTCCAGTTTTACGGGCGTGGTGTTCGTGGAGACAGGGGGAAAGGAGCCTTCGAGGTAAACCACGGCCGCCGGCGGATCAGCCTTGCCCGCCGTTGTGCTCGTCGCTTTGTAGTGCGCCGTCGCCGTGGCAGAGGGCTTGGGAGGTGGCAGCAGAACCCGTCCCTCCACGGTCGCGTCAGCGCGCGCCCGGGTGGTCCCCAAGGCCACGACGGCCAGCACTACGGGTAAAAGGCAACGTCGCATGATCTGTTTCCCGGCGTCGTCTCGCGGTTTGCCCGCGAACTTTGATGCGAAAACGAGCGTGTTCATGATCGTTATCGGACGGTCAGGCGCCGTCCTTAATCCAACCCTGCCAGCGATAATAATACCACGAAATCTTTTCGTGAAGATACAGCCGGAATGTGTCCACCCGGCCCCAATTGAGCGCCACCTTGAAGGGCGCCTGCCCCTCCGGTCCCCGCGCGGCCCGAAAGTCGCATCCAACCGGGATGACATTGATTCCCAAATTCTTGAACGTCGCCTCCGCGCGTTTCAAATGGAACGCGGAAGTGACGAGGATGATCTGCTTCCATTGGTTGGTCTTGACCAAATTGAGAACCTTCTCCGCCTCCTCGCGTGTGTTTGCGCTGCCGTCCATCACGATCACCTTTGCCGGGGTCAGCGCCCATTTTTGGATCCACCCGTTCAAAAATTGTCCTTCCGGCGCCGGTGCCTGGC